>JBILQT010000592.1:0-2652 GCA_044373065.1 Sandaracinaceae bacterium | reverse complement strand
AGCGTGCGACCGCGAGCGTGGCCACCGCGTTGCCGACCATGTTCGTGAGTGCGCGGGCCTCGGACATGAAGCGGTCGACACCGAGCAGGAGCGTGAGGCCTGCGACGGGGATGGTGCGCGTGGATTGGAGCGTCGCCGAGAGCGTGACGAAGCCTCCACCGCTGACGGCGGCAGCGCCCTTGCTCGTCAGCAGGAGCACGCCAAGCAGCGCGAACTCTTGGCCCCAGGTGAGCTGCACATCGAGCGCCTGCGCGACGAAGATGGCGGCCATCGTGAGGTAGATGGAGGTGCCGTCGAGGTTGAACGAGTAGCCCGTCGGGATGACGAGGCGCGCCACGTCGCGGCTGCAGCCGAGCGTCTCCATCTTGTCCATCAGGCGCGGCAGCACCGACTCACTTGAGCTCGTCCCAAGCACGATCAGGAGCTCGTCCTTGAGGTAGCGGAGCAGGCTGAAGATGGAGATGCCGACGACATGGCAGACGGCGCCAAGGCCGAAGAACACAAAGAGGAGCGCGGTGGCGTAGAAGCCGAGCATCAGCTTCATCAGGTTGCCCAGCGTATCGATGCCGAAGTGACCGACCGTGTAGGCCATCGCGCCAAATGCGCCGAGGGGTGCGGCGCGCATCACGAAGCCCAAGACCTTGAAGAAGACGTGCCCAAGCTCATCGAGCATCACGAGCGCGGGCTTTCCTTTCTCGCCCATGGAGGCGACGGCAGCGCCGAACAAGCAGGAGAGAAAGAGCACGGGCAGCACCTCACCGCCGGCGAATGCGCCGAGGAAGCTCTCGGGCACGATGCCGGTCAGGTGCTCCACGAAGCCGACCGCTTCGCGTCCGTGGGTTGTGGCCGTGAGCCGCGCTTCATCGAGGTCGGTCACGTGCGCATGGATGCCCACGCCGGGCTTGAGCAGGTGCACGACGGCCCAGCCGATCAAGAGCGCCAGCGTGGTCATCACCTCGAAGTAGATCAGCGCCTTGAGCCCCACGCGGCCCACCTTCCGCAAGTCGCCTGCGTGCGCGATTCCGGTCGCGACGGCGGAGAAGATGATGGGCGCGATCAGCATCTTGATCGCCTTCACAAAGACATCCCCGAGCGGCTTCATTGCCTCACCCCACTCGGGCTTCACGTAGCCGAGCAGGGCACCGAGGATGATCCCGCCGAGCACGTAGAAGTAGAGCCGGTCGCGCTTGGGTGTGGGCGCGGTGTCGGAGGGTGCGGCGGCAGTCATGCACGCAGGGTACAGGCTATCGAAGGGCGCGTGCGGTGAGCCAGAGGAGGAGGGCGCCGCGCGCAGTCCAGGCGAGGGTGCGGAGCCAGTTGGTGCTCACGAGCAGCGCGTGTGCGCTCGGGTTGAAGCCCCGGCTGAGCACGTCGTGCTGAGGCACCGAGACGAACATCGTGACGGCCCAGACAAGGACCGCGAGCGCGAGGCCAATCCAGAGCAGCGGCGCGGGCTCGGAGGCATCTCGCACCTGCGTCGCAGCGAAGGCGGCGAGCAACTCGACCAGCATCAGCGGCGCCACGATGAAGGTGATGAGCCTGCTGTGCGCTGCGTGATAGTCGATGAAGGTGTCTGCGCCGACGCGTGCGAAGAGCGGGTAGTGCACGAGCTGGATGAGCCAGATGAGGCCGACGAGCGGGAGCGTCGAACCGAGCTGCGCCAAGAGCGCAAGACGCGCGGCGCTCATCGTGCGCGCAGGGTGCCGAGGCCTCCGTCGATGCCGAACGTCTGCCCGGTGATGAAGCGCTGCGTGGGCTGAAGGAGCCAGTCGATCATCGAGGCCACCTCGTCGGGCTCGGCGATGCGTCCAAGGGCATGCATCGACTCGGAGACTTTCAGCGCTGCGGCATTGCCGATGATCGCCTGCGCGAGCGGCGTGCGCACAAGGCCCGGTGCCACCGCGTTGATGCGGATGCCGCGCGATGCGTAGGTGGCGGCGGAGGAGAGCATCAGGCCGATGACGCCCGCCTTCGCCGCGGCGATCGCGTCGTGGTTCATGAAGCCGATGCGCGCGGCAGCCGAGGAGACGAGCACGATGGCGCCACCGCGCTCGCGGCTCATCAAGGGCACTGCGGCGCGCACGGTGGCAAACGCGGTGCGGAGGTTCTGCGCGATGACCGCGTCGAACTCGTCGGGCTGCGTGAGGTGCGCAGGCTTGAGCAGGATGGAGCCCGCGAGGTTGACGATCCCATCGAGTCTGCCCGTCCGCTCCACGAGGCTGCGGAGTGCGTCCGAGAGCCCGGCCATGTCGCGCGCATCGACCGTGAGCACCTCGCTCTGACCTGCAGGCAACGTCTCCTTCAGCGCGGTGAGCGACGCCTCATTGCGACCGGCCAGCACGGTGTAGACCCCGCGCGCAGCCAAGCGCTGACAGAGCGCCGCACCGATCCCGCCCGCCGCACCCACCACAACCACAACTTCTGACTCGTTCATGCGCGCGGCATCGAGTCGGGGAGAGTGGCCGTCAATCCCCTCTTCTGGAGGCCACGCGCTGAACGGAGGGGCGTCGACGGGCGAAAAGCCGAGGCAGGCCGCCACCGGATCACTGCAGGAGTGCCCATCCACGGCGGAGCGGCGGTACCTGCGCGTGCAAGGGGTGCCCATCCACGGCGGAGCGGCGGTACCTGCGCGTGCAAGGGGTGCCCATCCAC
>JBILQT010000228.1:0-11716 GCA_044373065.1 Sandaracinaceae bacterium | reverse complement strand
GACTTGGAGGAGGCACTCCTCACGCGTGCGTCATCCATCCATGTCATCCTCGACGAACTCCTCTTGAGGCTCCCATGACGCACTTCCGCATCATCCATCTCCTCACCGACCCCTTCCTCGGCGACCGCATCGCCCTCGGTGTCGTTGCAGACGGAGTCGGCTTCATCGAGCGCCCGAACGTCGTCGCGCAGCTCGCAGATGAAGCGCAGCGAACCCACGCGCGCGCTGTCTTGCTCGCGCTGCGCGATGCCACCGTCGATCAACTCCCGGACGTGGTCGGCCCGCAGGTGATGGCGGCGTCAGTCGAGCGCGTGCCCGTCGGTGTGGTCGATGTCGAAGCTTGGTTGCGCGCCGTGCTCTTCGGCGATGCGAAGCGCGTGGCCAGCGCGGCGGAGTAGGGCGTCTGCGCTCACCCCGGCTCAACCCACGCCCGACCAAAGCCAATCCCCCCGCGCTCCCGAAGCGTGAGCGACTGCTTGCGCACGAGCACGGGCGGGCTGCGCACGTACATGTGAAAGCCGGTCGCGCTCAAAGAGAGCTCTCCCTCTTGGCAGTCGAATTGATATCGATGCTCGGTGAGCTGCCCATTGGGCGTCAGCTTCCCCTCCCCGCGATGGAGGCTGAAAATCTCGATGTCTCCCTGAGACGACTGCAGATCGAGGCGAACGTCGTACACGTTCGCGAACACCAGCGTCACCGGCGCGACCCAGAATCGAAAGTACGTCTCTCCCTCAGGGGGCGCGACCCACTGGAAGAGATAGTCCAGGTCCATCAGCAACTCGTACGACTCTGGCGCTGCGCAGAACGCGCGTATGTGCACGTCGTGAAAGCTCATCACGTCGAGGTCGGCATCGGTCCACACCGGCTTGATGGTCG
This sequence comes from Sandaracinaceae bacterium, assembly GCA_044373065.1. Lineage (GTDB taxonomy): Bacteria > Myxococcota_A > Polyangia > Polyangiales > Sandaracinaceae > JAFLCL01. The sequence continues at coordinate 10,840 of JBILQT010000228.1, read as the reverse complement.
GTGTCATCGTCGCGCCTCGCGGTCGATGGCGGCGAGCGCGAGAAGTCGTGGGATGCGCATCGGCGTGGTGTAGCTGGCCCAGCGCTCAGAGCGCGCCGTTCCACCCCACAGCCAGCAGCACCGGGCCATTCCGCGCCGCGAAGGACGGATTGCCGACCTGGTTTCTCGTCACGCGCCCAAGGCCTGACAGGGCGAGCACGATGTACCAGTGTCGTGCCTCGTCGTCCCACAGTGGCAGGCGATAGCGGAGCTGACGTTGCTCGCCTTCACGCAGGGTCGTGACGATGCGGTCGTGGCCGTCGATCGGAGTGGGGATGCCATCGCGCAGTGCAACGAGCGCGAATCGATCGAAGCCTCCGCAGTACGCGTCGCCTGCTCCGGGTATGAGGTTGAGCGTCACATCGACGTCGCCACGGCGGCTCCACACGTTCGTGACCCGCTCCCCGGTGACGGGGTCCGAGAGCATGGCGTCCGGGGTGTTCCTCGGCGCGTCGCTCGGCGCGAGCGGCGTGTCTTCGTAGTGCTGCGGCGTGAGCGAGCCGTTCGCGATGGTGAATGCGTCGGTACGCCCAAGTTCCAGGTAGCCAGACTCCCTCCGGTAGAGCGCGACGACATCCACCTGGTTGAGCCCTGGCTGAAGTTGGTCGGGCGTCAGCGTGATGTCGGCGACGCCCACGCCCTCATGCAGCACGACGGTCGACGACGACGCCAGTGGGTCGCCCACACCGATCGCGACTGCGCGGCCCTCCACGAAGCAAGCCACGCGCACGTCGGTCGCTGTAGGAGCGGTTTGACCCAGAAGGAAGCGGACGCGGAACACAGCTTCGTCGCCTTGCTCAATCGGGTAGAAGGGCTGCTCGTCGTAGCCGAAGGGCAGCACCACATGCGTCGCGATGCCGCTGCCGAGCGGACGCCGGTACGTCCAGGCGGGCTCATCGAACACGGGCTCCTCGTCAGCGGGATGCGGCGCAAAGGCAGCCGTGGGCTCCTCGTAACAGACGTCGGGAAGCATGTTGCAGCCGCCACACAGTGCGGCGCATGCGGCCAAGGCTGCCTTGAGATACTGGCTTCGCGTCGTCATCACGCCGACCTGCATCGTGGATGTGCACAGCGTACGCGATGTGGCGCGCGCGGGTCTCGTCCCCGACGTCCAGCGGCTTCGCATCACGAATCTCACGCCTTCGGACAGGAGGATGCTCAACGAGCTTGTGGCCAAGCGCGGGGGACAACGAACTGCCGCGTGAAGAACTCCACGTGACTGCGACCGAGTCCGCGACTGCGACCGAGTCTGCGACTGCGACCGAGTCCGTGACCGAGTCCGTGACCGAGTCCGAGTCAGCGACATGTCATCCTCACGAACTCCTCTTGAGGCTCGGATGACGCACTTCCGCATCTTCCATCTGCTCACCGATCCCTTCCTCGGCGCCCGCATCGCCCTCGGTGTCCATGCAGACGGAGTCGGCTTCATCGAGCGCCCGAACGTCGTCGCGCAGCTCAAGGATGAAGCATAGCGAAGCCATGCACGCGCCGTCTTGCTCGCGCTGCGCCACGGTCGATCAACTCCCGGATGTGGTCGGCCCGCAGGTGGTGCTCTTCGGGGATGCGAAGCGCGTGTCGCGAGCGCGGTGGAGTGACGCGCGACGCTGACCGCCTCGCGATACGGTGCCCGCATGCACGACAAGAATGGCGCCTTGCATGCGCACTCCCACGGGCGCGTGACGCGACCCGATTCCTACAACTACAGAACCTTCTTGCCGGAGCGCGGCGGGCTCTTCTGCACGGAGATATTCGGTCCGGTCTCGTGGAGCGCGGGCTCCATGGCGGAGGCCGCGGGAGATGACCGTGCTGAGCGCTTCGGGCACATCGAGCTCCCGATATCGGTCGTCTTCGGCGGCGCTCCGCGCACCGTCATCGTGGTGGTGCCGCCGGTGGTTCGGCGCTTCCGACGGATGACGGCCGAGGCGTACCGTGCCGACGGGCACGCACGGCGTCGCGCGCTGCTTGAGAGGCGCGAATCCGCCGACGACCTCGAACGCGAGCGCATCGATAGAAGGCTGCGTGACGACGGCCTGCAGAGCGAGGAGGAGATCAACGCGCGCGAGGGCGAGGCGCTCATCGAGCCCGCGCTCAACACCCGCTACCGCGACGTCGTGAACCACGCGAATCGCCTCACGCGGCTCACCGAGCTTGAAGCACCTGCCGAGGTGATCGCGCAGAGCCGCAGCGCGCTCTCCGACGCCTGCGCGCGGCTTGAGGAGGAGCTTCGCCTGACCCCGATGCCCGCCGACATCATGGCGGTGGCCCTGGGTGAGCTGCTGGAGGCGACGCGATAGGGTCGTGTCGAGGACGCGCGCGGGTGATGCGCTGCGAGGCTGCGATGGAGACTGCGGCTGCGACGACTGCCGACGCCTCGGTCACCGCCCCATCCGCGCGAGCGCATCCCTCGCCGCACGCCCCACCGACAACGTCGAGCCCCTTCGTCCTCCATGGCTCGTCGGCGCAAACGCGGGGATGGTTTCATCCGATGCGAGCGCCTCAAGCTCGGGCGCAAGCTCATGCAACGGATGCTCTGTGACGAGCGGCATCACGTCGATCTTGGCGAGCCTGTTCTCTCCGCGGAGCACACCCCGCAGCAACGTGATGCCGCGCATGCGGTCGCGTTGCGCGAGGTCGCGTACGAAGCCGAGTGCGAGGTGCCAGCGGTCGGGATGGACAAGCTCTTCGTCGATGCGCTGCACCATCGCGTCGTCTTCGAAGTGGAAGTCGTCGCGGCCATCGGCGCGCCGCAGCGTTGTGAGAAGTAGGGCGCCATCGGATGCAAAGCTCTGCGCGCGATCCCCAATGCGCTCGTGGCAGAGCGTGCCGCCCTCGTACCAGCGGCGTGTGATGCGCGCAGCGTCGTCGCGCTCGCTGATGAGGATGCCGCGCTCATTCCACACCTGCTCCCGATACTCGGGATGCGTCCCCCGGATGCGATGCCAGCGCGGCTTGCCGTCAGGCCACCACGCGCGGTCCTCTCCCGTGCCGACACCGTGGTCCATCTCGTAGACGCGCAGCAACACGCCGTTCGCATCCCAGCGCTGACATTGGCCATGCGCGTCGCCATCGACGAAGGGGATCTCCGAGGCGAGTTGCCCATTCGCATGAAGCTCAAACGCGACGCCGGTGAAGGGCGCGCCCTGCCATTCCATCGCCCAGAGCCCCTCGCCGTGCGGGTCCGTTTCCATAAGCTCGCGGGCATCGACGCGAACGGGTGAGGTCATCACCGAGCGGTACCACACGGCCTGTCACATCGGCCGATGACCCAGGTTCCTCTTCACGTGCGCTGTAAGCGCCGCGGTCAGCTTCTCCGCATCGTTGCAAGAAGCGCCGAACCAAACGCTCGTGCTTCGCCGCGTGTTGCTCTGATCGAGAAACTCCACCGTCACGGAGCCGTAGGTAATCGCTTGGACGAAGACCAGCCCGTCGAGCGCGAGCGTCTCGCTCGGATCGGTGATCCGCAGCGTGCCCTCCGTTGGGTTCAACATAGCCGCGACGCTCTTGCGCGACAGGCGCAGATAGGTGGCACCGCCCGCCAGCGCCGCGAGCATCACGGCAAGCCCGGAGCCGAACACGCCAGCGCTCACGCATGCGGCCAGCGTGAGCCCGAGAACGAGGGGAAGCCCCGCGACCGCGACACTCAAGTAGACGCGAAGCCAATGCGGACACGTTGAGAAGTACACCCACGTGCGCTCGTGACTCTGCTCGTCTGGGCTTCGGTACATCACTCTCCTCAGCGCGCTCGGTAGCGAGGAAGCGGGACACCAAGGATACGCCCACGCACCGCGCTCTATGCCACCGCATGACATGGTCGCGTCCATGAAGGCTCACCGCGTTCTCCTCGCCGTCTCGCTCACGGGCTGCGGCGCACCCGCTCATCCCGCCACTCAGGCGCAGCGCGAATCCAGCGTGCCCTCAGCTCTCGGTCCTGCGACGAGCGAGTCACCCGGCGTGGTGGAGCCCGCGAGCTCCACCTCGATGCGGCGCATCGACGAAGCCGTGTTGCTCTCGGCGGACGGCGCGGTGTTGTTCGTCCTCGACCCAGAGCTCGTGGCCCTGGATGCGCAGACAGGCCGCGAGCAGTGGCGTGCCGCGCGCGTTCGAGGCGAGCTGTTGGAGGAGGTTGCAGGCACGCTGGTGGTGACGATGCGAAGCGCCGACCCGCATCCGCTGAGTGTCGTCACCCCAGAGGGCCGCGTGCTCGGCACATGCGCGATTCACCCCGAGGGCGTGCCACCCTCTGCGAACCGACTCGCGATCACACCCTCGTCGAGCGAGGGCGCCCTGCTCCTCACATGGTTCTCAGCGCGTGCTGAGCAACGTGGAACCGCAGGCCCTTCCTCCGAAGAAGCGCTCGCTGCCTCCGGCTGTGGGAGCGTCGTGATCGACCCAGAAACGTGCGCCTTGCGACCCCTCCCGACCGCGCCCGCGTGCTCAACGATGTCGCAGCCAATCGCACCGATGCTCACGGGCCCACAGCAGCACGGCCCCCTCCGCTTGGAGCTCACGGAAGTATCCACGGACGGCGCAGGACCGTGCGACCGCACGCTGACCCAATCGATGCGTGTGACCACGCCGGAGACAGTTTGGGAACACCACCTGCGTGAGGTCGTGGCCGGCTGCGCGGCTCCGTAGGCTCACTCATGGACTCGTAGACCGAGGCAGTGACAGCGACGGAGGCAGTGACCGAGACGGAGGCAGTGACCGAGACGGAGGCAGTGACCGAGACGGAGGCAGCGACAGCCACCAAAACGAAGCCACCCAGTCAGCCCACCGCGCCTCCAACGCGCCATCGAAACGGACCGGGTCGCAAGGAGATACGCCAGCAGGTAGGCACGCAACACCTCCATAGCCATCGCAGCCGCAAGCAGCAGAGGGACCATCGAACCGAGGCTCAGCTAGCCAGCGGAAACACGATGAAGTTCTCTGGCGCAGACGAACCCAGCGACGTGCCAGATCGAAAGCGGCGGGGTTCCAAGGGGCTGTCCGCAAACAGCCCCTTGGGCCCGTCCGGCGAGGACAAGAGCGATCGATCTCAAAGCCCCAAAGCAACAAGCCAGCGCCAGCGCCAGCCCCAACTCACATCAGCGACGGAACAAGAAACAGAACCAGCGACGGAGACAGCGACAGCCACCAAAACGAAGCCACCCAGTCACGCCCACCGCGCCTCCAACGCGCCATCGAAACGGACCGGGTCGCAAGGAGATACGCCAGCAGGTAGGCACGCAACACCTCCATAGCCATCGCAGCCGCAAGCAGCAGAGGGACCGCCCAACCGAGGCTCAGCGATCAAGCTGAACCCCGCTCAAGTTCTCTGGCGCAGACGAACCCAGCGACGTGCCAGATCGAAAGCGGCGGGAGTGGAGAGGGCCGTCCGCAAACGGCCCTCTCCGCCCGTCCGGCGAGGACAAGAGCTATCGATCTCGAAGCCCCGAACCAGCAAGCCCGCGACAGCGACAGCAACAGATTAGGAGGCAGCGACGGAGGCAGCGACAGAGACGGAGGCAGCGACAGAGACGGAGGCAGCGACAGAGACGGAGGCAGCGACAGCGACCGACCAAGCGACAGAAAAAAAGCCCAGACGCGGCCAGCGTCACCCCCCCCGATTGGCCCTCGCCGCCAACACCCCGCCCGCCGCCTGCACGCGCACCGACACATCCTCATCGCGAAGCAAGAGCCGCACATCATTCGGACGCATCGCATCACGTGCGAGCGCGCGCGCGGCCACACGACGAAGCGAGAACTCCTCCACGATGCAGCCCTGCTGAAGACGCGCGATGGCGTCTTGATGGCCCGAGGGGGCGAGGGCGACGGCGGCTTGCAGGCCGGTCATTCCATGGTCCTCGCTCATCAACACCTCGAGCGTGTGGCGCGCGTCATCACGTGTGTTGCCGCGTGAGAGAAGCGCGCGTGCGAGGGAGAGGCGCACGCCGACATCCGGCTCACGCGTGAGCAGCGGGCGCAGCGGCTCGATGTCGGCATCCTGGTGCGCCGTGACACCGACGAGCGCGAGCGCGGCCTGGCCACGCAGCTGTGGGTCGATGGACTGCAACGCGACGAGCAGGTGCGCACGCGCGAGGGCCGCGTCTTCGGCACTCGGCGGCGTGTCTCGGTCGAGCGGTGTCATCAAGAGGCGCGCCGCATCGATCGTGGATGCGTTGAGCGGCGTCGAGAGCAGCGCGAGCGCGGCTTGTCTTCCACTCGCTCTGTCGGCGCGCAGCAGCGCTTCCAGGGCTGCACCACGCACGCGTGCTTCTGGGTCGGCGAGGCGCTCACGCAGGGCGAGCGCTGCAGCCTCACCGAAGTCGCCCAGCGAGCGCGTCGCGGCCGCGCGTACACGCAGCTCTGCATCGGAGCGTGCACGGTCGATGAGCACCTCAAGCGCGTCGGTGCTCGGCGCAAGCTCGCCGAGCCGGTCGCAGGCCGCGCGACGCACCGTGACTTCCTCCTCCGCACACCACGCGATGAGCCGCGCCGCATCGCCGGCATCGCTCGCGGTGAAGGCCTCGGCGGATGCCGCACGCACCTCCGGGTTGTCGCTGTCGGCGAGGCCACGCAGCAGCCGTCGCGCCTCGCGATCACGCACGCGGGCAAGCGCCAGAAGCGCCTCGATGCCCACGGGCCCTTCCTCCGCAGAGAGCCGCCTAAGGGGCTCGGTGCCCTGCGTGCCCGCGAGCGCGAGCTGCTGAATCGCGTCGTGCCTTGCGCTCGCATCCTCCGAGCGTGCGACCTCAAGAAGCAACGCCTGCGCGACCAGCGCGAGCAGGTCTTCATCCTCGCCATCGTTCGCGCGCAGCGCCTCGTAGTGCGCCGAGGCCTCGGTGAAGTTGCCGCGCACCGCGCTCTCTTGAAGCTGCGTGCGCAGCGTGCTGCCACAACCTCCGAGGGCGAGCGTGGAGCCGATGAGTGCGGCAAGGCAGAGCGTTCGCAGCATGCGCATCAGCCCCATCCTCCGCTGCGATGGCCACCGCTGAAGACACTCGAGGAGTGCATCGGCTGATAGAGCTCTTGATAGACAGCGGCCGCATCGAGGGCAGGGCGATGGAACGCCGTGAGCGTCGTCAGGCTCAGCGGGATGTGCGAGGCGAGCCCCGCGTGACCCAGCGCTTCGAGGGCCAGCCCATCAAAGCGAATGAGGCCGAGCTGCTCCTCCGCATCGCCCTCGTTGCCAGCGGCCAGGATGACCGTCTGCAGAAGAAACTTCACCGCGAGGGTGAGTGCCTCCGGGCCACCACACTCAAAGCGCGCCTTCTGAAGCTCGGCCGAGGCGAGACGCAAAAGGTCGAGGGCCTCGGCGGTCTCGACAGGCAGCGTCGCAAGCAGACACGCAGGCGTGAGCATGCCCGTGGCGGCAAAGCGCGAGAGGTAGGCGCGCAGCTCGCGTGCACGGGTGAAGGTGGTCTCCGGAGGGCTCGGCGAGAGCGAGAGCGCGAGTGCTGCGGCGTGTCGCTCACGGTCATCGGCACCTTCCTTCGCACGCGCGAGCTCGTTGAAGAAGTAGGTGAACGTCGCGCCGTGCTCCAGCCGCGAGGAGGCTCGCAATGCGAGTGCGACCGAGAGCGTCATCGGTGTCTGCAGCTGCTTCATCTGCATCGCGAAGTTCGCTGCCTCTTGCACGGCAAGGTCGAGGTTCGGTGCCGACATCAGGTGGATCGACGCATCGAGCGCGTCCTCGGCATTCTGCTCGCAGTAGAGCTGGTAGCAGCGCAGGCGAAGCGCATGGAGGCGCTCGGCGGGGCTCTGCTGCTGAAGGCTCGTCGGCAGGAGCAGGAGCGCCTCGGCACCGGCGGCTTCTTGATCGGGCTGCCAACGAAAGGTGCGCTGCGTCTCGCGCCCATCGATGTCGCGCAGCCTCTCGAAGTAGCCGCGCCATGCATTCGCAAGCTGCGGCACCGGCTCGCGCCTTGCGCTGAGCCCAAGCGCCACCGAGCGGAGCGCGCTTGCGGAGACGCCCTTGTCGAGCGCCGGACGCAGCGCTTGGAGGACCTCTGCGGCGCGCTGCGCCTTCTGCGTGAACGTCGCGCGGAGCGCATGCATGTGTGCCCAGAACGCGCCCATCTCCAGCGCGCCCACGCGGGGCAGGCGCGGGGCGAGGTCACTCAGCAAGGTGCGTCCGGCGAAGGTCACCACGAACGAAGTCGTCGACGACTCGGCGCGATACGCAGACCCTCGGGCCCGCGTGACGCGCGCTGCACCACGCCCGCGCACGACCACCTCGGAGAGCGCCAAGATCTCCGTGCGAAGACGCGCCTCGTGCGCCGCCCGCGCCTCGGGTGTGCTGAGCGCGCTCATCTCTTGTCGCGCCGCTTGAAGACGCGCGGCGGCCTCGCTCGTATCCGGTGCACGCTCCACAAAGAAGCCCTTCTCCAAGGCATCGAGCGCGAGGAGTTCCTCCTCCGTGAGTGTCACCTCGCCGCCCTCCGCAAGCTTCATCAGCACAGACCCTGCTTCCATCGTGCGCATCGTCATCTCCCAGCCAAGAACATGAGGTGGACATCCTCCATGCGCGCGCTCTCGCCGACGAAGCGCGGCCGGATGATCAGAACGAGACCTTCATCGCGCGCCTCAGCACGCACGACCGGGTCGAAGGTGAGGGCGAGCGTGATGCGCTCTGCGAGCTGGGCCCGACGCTCGCGCGCACTCAGCGTGATGCCGCGTCGCTCCTCGATCGCGTGAAGCAAGGCATCGATGCCGTAGAGCAGCTCGTAGGCGTTGCGATCCACCTGCCGCTGGATGCGCGCGCGAAGTGCCTCGGTGCTCGTCACATCGACCTCGATGAGCGCCTCCAAGTCAGCGAAGACAATCGCGCCATCCGGAGCGATGAACGCGTCCTTGTCGAGCCAGGCATCGTCGTAGTCGAAGAAGCGAAACGCGCCGTGCTCAACACGGATGTGGCGTGACCCAATCGTGAGCAACGCAAGGCCCGTTGCGATGAAGCGATCGAGGAAGAGTTCGAGTGCGGGGAGGGTGCTTACGCCGAGCACCGAGAGCGCATGCGCGCAGTCACGCCCGAGGGCGATGGCGCTCTGGTGGTAGAGCCGCACGGTGCTCGGCACGAGGCGATGCTCCTGCACGATGCGCCCCTCATAGGCGCGGTAGTGAAGCGCTCTCTGCACGTGCGCCTCGGGGATCTCGATGACGGCAAAGACAGGGCAGAACTGCGCCGGCTCAAAGACGCCCGTCTGTGCGAGACGCGTGAGCGCGAGTGCATGCAGCGCGTTCTCGATGCCTTGTCCGCCGTAGGGTGATTCGCCCATCCACGACTCGCGCGTGATGGCATGGATGAGCGGTGCCGCGTGCAGCGTGCCCTCGAAGTCATGCCCGTGCGCGAAGCCAATCGGTGTGTTGCCGTACATCGGTGCGCGTCCACCAACGCCCTTGATGGCAACGCACCAAGCCCTGCCCGCAAAGGTGCAGGTCGCCTCGACCAAGATGGCGCCGCGGTTGCCATCGGGGAGGGCACGCGCTGTGTCGTTGGATGCGCCGGGTGCCGCGAGCCAGGCCTGGTGCATCAGCATCGTCATGGGCGCGTCGTCGAGCGCATCGACACAGACGGCAGGCACCGCGTGCAGCGTGAGCGGGCCCGTCGCCTGCAGTGCCGCCTCGATGCCCAACGTCGCCCTGTCGGAGGAGTCGCTCAACGGCGCAGCGCCTTCTTCTCCGTGCGCGAGTCGCGCGAGGTCAGCACGTACATCACGCTCTTCTTCTCGAAGCCAAGTGCACGCACGACCTCGAGCGAGGCGACATTCCAGGTGGCGACCTCGGTGAGGAACCTCGTCGCGCCAAGGGCCTGCGCCGCATGGATGCGTGCACGCGCCAGCTCTTTGCCAAGGCCACGCCCGCGGAAGTCGTGATGCACCGTGTTGGTGTGCAGACGCGCATGCTCGCCCGCCAAGGTCAGCATCGCGAAGCCGACGACTTGGCCATCGATGCGCGCGACAAAGCAGAGGTCACCCGCAGCGAGGCTTGCATCGAACCAGGCCTGCCCACGGACGCCATGCACATGAACCGAGAGCGCGAGCACGGCCTCTCTGTCCTCGGGCTTCATCCGCGTGACGACATCGGGATCGAAGGTCGGCACATCGGTCGTGGTGCGCGTCAGCAGGTCATAGGTCTCAAGGATGTTGTACGCCTGCTTCGTCGCGCTGATGGCCCGCACGCTCGGCAGCACGTCGTGCCGTACCTCGGAGAAGAAATCCTCCACGTCGAGCGCGCGACGCAGCTCCTCACAGGCATCGCCGTTGTCGGTGAAGATGGTCGCGAGCTTGGTCTCGCGATCCACCAAGCCGAGGCCCACGATCATCTGCGAGCCGAGCGGCTTGGCGATGAGCACGGGGTCTCCGGTGCGCTTCGCCGTCGCAATGAAGTGCGTCAGGTAGGGCGCGAAGGTGGGCGTGAGCGAGGTGAGCGGCGAGGTGTCGGAGCCCGACCAGGGCTCGATGGTGTGCGTCTTCTTTCGGCGTGGCTTGCGCACTTTGAAGTAGACGAAAAGAACGAGGCCGAACAGGAGTCCGCCGTAGAAGAGGAAGCAGATGGCGTCGGAGGCCCCATCTCCAGTCGTTAGCGGTTGCCTCGGCGGCTGGGAGAAGCAGGGCGCGATGGGTGCGGGCGCGCGGACGGTGGTGTTGCCGAGGTACGTGGCCTCCGTGACATGCGTGTGGGTCCGCATGACGAAGATGCCGCTCATCCCCTCCGTGGTCCCCGATGCGCGCTCCACGACGGTCTCCTCAAGGAAGAAGCCTGTGGCTGCATCGAACTGATACTCGTCGATCGTGTTGTAGAGAAAGTCGCCGTAGCCATC
>JBILQT010000591.1:0-2662 GCA_044373065.1 Sandaracinaceae bacterium | reverse complement strand
CTCCAGAAACGCGCGCGACGGTCGCAGCACTTGGTTCCTGTCGGGGCCCCGGTACGAAACGCCCTCGATACCGAGGCCGTCGAGGATGGTTGGCTTACGGATGTACGCCTCTCTCAGCAACTCCAGAAAAGCCGCGAACGTCGGCGCAACATCGACGTAAACGGGCGCGCCCTCTTCCGACTCTTCGTGCATCCAAACACGCACAGTCGGCTCGCCGTCGTTGCGGTAGTCGAGGCACACGTGGTCACCCGCAAAGAGCACGGCCACGGGCAAGACCTTCGCGCGGTACTCGCCCTCGTCCTCAAGCTCCTCTGTAGTGAGCAACCGCTCAACAAGATCCTCGAGGGCGAGCCGCATGTCGTAGACGCGCAGCGCGTGCGGCGCATCGACGAGCCCAAGGAAGCGATCGATGAGGCGCCAGCGGTCACCCGCAGGAAACTCGCGCCGCTTGGGCACCGCGGCATTCGCGCTCTTGAGCACATCGATGAACGCTTCGGGCAGGCGAATGCCGAGGCTCTTCTCGAACGACGAGATGGCTTTTCTCGTCGGCGCGGGGGCTTGGGTTTCGTCGAGGGTTTCGATCGGCATCGGGTGCTCCTGGATTTGTGCGCGCGCTCTGCGCGGCTCAGCGCTTCAGCCACGAAGCGTTGGGAAGTGCAGCGCCGAGCTGCTCCACCGTCATCGATTTGTCCGCCAGGTACTTCAGGTGTTTCGGCGCGTAGAAACAGAGCGCTGACAGCGCAGGTGGCTGTCGAACGCTCTCGGGGAACCAACTTGCGAACGGTGGAGTGAGTTCCTCAGCATGAGCCAAAGGGTCGATGATCGTGAAGTTGGGCCAACTCGGCCATGCGAAGCCCTCAACATCGGAACCGACAATCTGACACGCGTCGAGGATGGCCCCGCTGAAGTCCAATGCGACCGCTGCGCCGCGAACGTCTTTCCAGGGAGCGTTGCCGAAGTCATTCCCCTTGTAGACGCCCTCGAAGCGCGTGTTGCGGATGGTGCACCTAAGCCAATCCGGAAAGTTCACGAGTGGGCGGCGCGTGCGCACTACGCATGCTTCCATCTCGACTCGCTGCACAGAGAGCCCCCTCGCGGGCACGCGGATTTCGATCTCGCAGTTCCAGAGCTTTAGACCGCTCCCGTCTTGATTCGATCCCTCAGAACTGATCGACTCGTCCGCATGATTTCGGTCGAACTTCGCCAACGGATTGTTGATGCCTACACGCGTGGTCTCTCGGGCACGTATGAGCAGACCGCCGAGCTGTTTGGTATTGGGCGCGCGACGGTGAATCGGATTCTGGCGTTGCAGCGCCGCACGGGTGATGTGCGGGGACTGCCCATCGGCGGAAACAATCCACGTCGTGTCGAACTCGATTGGTTGCGCAAACACGCGGAGACCAATCCCGATGCGCGCCTGATCGACCGCATCGAAGCTTGGTTCGGACAGAGCGGGGTTCGCGTGGCGTCGTCAACGATGTCGGAGGCGATGCGGGCGATCGGTTGGACACACAAAAAAAGACTCCCGTCGCGACCGAACAAGACCGGCCGGACGTCATCGAGAAGCGCGCAGCGTTTGTAACGACGCAGCAGACGCTATGTCGCAGTCGCCTTGTTTTTGTGGACGAATCGGGTTTCAGGCTCGGCTCGGTCCCGCGCCATGGGTGGGCACCTCGCGGCGTAGATGCCAACGGCAAGACACCCGGGAAGTGGACACCTGTGACGATGATCGGTGCCATCGCGCTCGATGGCTTGCGGGGCTTGATGACGCTTGAGAGCGGGACGACGAACGACGTTTTCGAGATGTTCGTTTCGGACGCATTGGTCCCAAACCTTCATCCAGGCGACATCGTGGTGATGGACAACTTGAGCTCGCACAAGCAACCGCGCGTGAAGGCTCTGATCGAAGCCAAAGAATGCAGCGTGCTGTTCACCCCACCGTACTCACCGGAGTTCAACCCCATCGAGGAGGCCTGGGCCAAGCTGAAAGACATCCTTCGGCGCATGAACACGGCGACGCGCGAAGCGTTCGACTCAGCGCTCGACGAAGCGCTCACAGCGATCACTTCAAGCGACTTGCTGGGTTGGTTCGAACATGCGGGCTACAGGTTCGAGTCAACATGAATGCGATCTAAGTGCTGAAGCACCGCACAGGCGCGATGAGGGCGCACGGCGGTAAGTCGAACCAGAGCGACGATGTTACGCGCGGTGTTTCGGTGAGTCAGCGAGGGATGCAGCGACCGATGCGGTGAGCCTCGCGCGGCCAACTTGATACGGTCGCGCGATGAGCCTTGAGCTGGATGCGGTGCTGCGCGCTGAGGTGACGTCGTTCGATACGCTCGATGCGGTCGGGGTGCTCACGCTTGGCTCCGGCGAGAGGCTGCGCTTTGGGCGGACGGCTTGTGTGGGCTTTGTTCCCGCGGCGGGTCTCATCGTCTTTGTCACCGTGGTCGCGGCGCATCCTCTCGGAGGTCGGCGGGCGCTTCGCGTGCGCACCGAGCCCAGCTCAGAAGCGGATGTGCGCACGCGTGAGGCGCTGGCTGCGTCACGCACGCACGAGGCTGCGTTGGCGTTCGCACGAGAGCACACGTCGCCCGTGCAGATTGCGCAGCGCATCGCCGATGCCGTGGGGCGTGAGGACGCGAACGTTGTTCTGCTCTAC
>JBILQT010000590.1:0-2668 GCA_044373065.1 Sandaracinaceae bacterium | reverse complement strand
AGGAGCAACTCGAGCGTGGTCACAGCGGCCGCGAGCGGGTTTTTTGTCTCGTGCAAGAGCATCGGCATGACCTCGCCGACAGTCGCGAGCTTGAGGAGCCGATCGCGCTCGTCCTCCAGCCTTTGAACATGCGTGACGTCTTGAAACGAGATCACATAGGCCGGGCCTGGAGGCCCACCTTCCACGGGCGTAATCGTGTAGCCAAACGTGCGTTCGACGTTGTCGTGCTTCACGCGAAGCAGCGGCCTTCGAAAGCCTCCGGACTTCTGTGTGACCACAAGCGAGTCGATCGGCGCGAGCACCTCCGCGACATCGCAACGTCGCGTGTCCGGGTCGAAGCCCTCGGGAAAGAGCGCGCCGAAGAGGTCCTTCGCCCGCGCATTCGCAAAGACGATCTCGCCGTCCTCTGCCGCAGCAAGGATGGCTGTCCCTACCGAGTCGATGATCTCAGTCAGACCCGTTGCGAGGTCGCCATGCATCGAATGGCGCAGAGGTATGTGCGTACGGCCCACGCATTCGGTTGAGCAACATCCGATCCATGCGGGAACGCCCGAGAGTTTGCTGCACAGACGCAAGCGCTGCGTGTTCCACCTCACATGCACGCAACGCGTGCGCGAGGGCCCACACAGGGCATTCTCTACGGATGCAAGCCAACAGCGGACGTGACTTCGACGTGCTCATTCTCGGTGCAGGCCTCTCGGGGATCGGCGCCGGCTATCACCTTCAAAAGCACTGCCCGACGAAGTCGTACGCGATCCTCGAGGCGCGCGAATCCCTTGGCGGAACATGGGATTTGTTCCGCTACCCCGGCATCCGTTCCGACTCGGACATGTACACGCTGGGCTATTCGTTCAAGCCCTGGACGAACACGAAGTCCATCGCGGATGGTCCCGCGATTCTCGATTACATCGGCACCACGGCACGTGAGAACGGGATCGATCGGAAGATTCGTTACGGGCATCGCGCAACGCATGCGAGCTGGTCGAGCGAGCGCGCCCGGTGGACGGTCGAGGTGCGTCTCTCCTCTGGTGCGACGGAGTTGTTCACCTGTGCCTTCCTCTTCGCCTGCGCCGGCTACTACGACTACGACGCGGGCTACACGCCGACCTTCGAGGGCGTCGGTGAGTTCAAGGGAACACTCGTTCATCCGCAGCACTGGCCCCAAGAGCTCGACTACACGGGCAAGCGCATCGTGGTGATCGGCAGTGGCGCAACGGCCGTCACGCTCGTGCCTGAGCTCGCCAAGCGCGCAGCCCACGTGACGATGCTTCAGCGCTCGCCCACCTATGTGCTCTCGCTTCCCGGGCAGGACACCACCGCGCAGGCGCTTCAGCGTCGTCTTCCGGCGAAGGCCGCGTACAGCATCACGCGTGCGAAGAATGTCCTGCGCGCGATGGCCTTCTTCAGTGCGAGTCGGCGCTACCCAGCGCAGATCAAAGAATTCCTCGTAGGCGAGGTGAAGAAGGAGCTCGGTGATTCGCTCACCGCGCAGCACTTCACACCGACCTACAAGCCCTGGGATCAGCGCGTCTGCGTTGTGCCCGATGGCGACCTCTTTCGTGCCGTCGAACATGGGCGTGCATCGGTCGTCACAGATCACATCGAGCGGTTCACCGAGACAGGGCTACGGCTGCGCTCCGGCGAGCACCTTGATGCGGACATCATCGTCACGGCGACGGGCTTGCAGCTCAAGTTCCTCGGTGGCGTGACGCTCGAGGTGGATGGCAAGCGCGTCGAGCTCCCTCAGACGATGACCTACAAGGCGATGATGCTGAGCGATGTGCCGAACCTCGCCTACGCAATCGGCTACACGAATGCCTCGTGGACGCTCAAGGCAGACCTCACGAGCGAGTATGTTTGTCGCCTCCTTCAGCACATGGATGCGCATGGCTTCACCGCGTGTTTTCCCAAGCGGGACATGGCGAATGTGAAAGAGGAGCCGCTCATGGATTTCTCCTCGGGCTATGTGCAGCGCGCGATGGACAGCTTCCCCAAGCAGGGCTCGGTGGCACCGTGGCGTGTCTTCCAGAACTACATTCTTGATCGCATGGCGCTGCGTCACGCGAAGGTCGAGGACGGCGTGATGCAGTTCACCCGCAAGAGCCCTCGATGAGCACACTCGAAGCCCTGCTTGCGGAGAGCGAGATCGAGAAAGCGACCTTCACCGCGCTCGACGCGCAGCGTGCAGACCTCAGCGGCAAAGAGCTCTATCGATGCACCTTTCGCAACGTGAATTTTCACGAGGCCGCGTGGCGTCGCGCGCGTCTTGAAGAGTGTGTCTTTGAAGACTGCGATCTGACCCGCATGCAAGTCGCACAGGTCTCGTTTCTCGGCGTCACGTTTCGTCGCTCGAAGCTGCTCGGGGTGGATTTCTCGGAGGCCTCCTCGAACCCAACCTTCACCTTCGAAGCGTGCAACTTGGAGTACGCCACGTTTCAGAAAGTGAACCTGCGCAAGACGTACTTCATCGACTGCAAGCTGACCGAGTCGACGTTCAACGAGTGCGACCTTGTCGACACAGACTTCAGCCACTCCGAGCTGAGCGGCGCGACGATCGATCAATGCGTGCTCACGCGTGCGAACTTCACCACGGCAGGCGGCGTCTTCATCGACCCAACGCGCAACCGCGTGAAAGACGCGCGCGTCGGTGTGGATGGCGCGGCGGGCG
>JBILQT010000598.1:0-2556 GCA_044373065.1 Sandaracinaceae bacterium | reverse complement strand
GAAATGGTTCCCTCCGGCAGCCTCACCTCAGCGCCCCCGGCGCCGCCTCCGCATACGCCGACGCAATCCCCCGCGCGCGCTTCGCATCCACATCGATCTGCGCCACGAGCGCACTCAACCCGTCGAACTTCTGCTCATCGCGCAGACGCTCCACAAAGCCCACGCGCAGGGTCTTGCCGTAGAGGTCGCGCTGCGTGTCGAAGAGGTGCACCTCCACCGAGCGCCCAGCGCCGAGCGTGGGACGCACACCGAGGTTCGCGACGCCGGTGAGCAGCGGGCCCTCTTCGCCGAGCACGCGGCCGACGACCGCGTACACGCCATCCCTCGGGAGCAAGACGTTGGAAGCTGCGAGGTTCGCGGTGGGGAAGCCGATCGTGCGCCCCTTCGCTTGCCCGTGGATGATCTCGCCATCGATCTCATGCACCCGCCCGAGCATGCGCGCAGCGGTCGAGACATCGCCGCGCACGAGGGCCTCGCGCACGCTCGTCGAGGAGACGCGCGTCACGTCTGCGGCGGGAATCGTCTCGGCCACGACAACGCGAAAACCAAGGCGCGCACCCTCCTCACGCAAGAGCGCGATGTCGCCTGCGCGCCCCTGACCGAAGCGAAAATCCGGACCGATGATGATGGCCGAGGCGTGAAGCTTCTCGGCCAGCTCGTGGGCTGTGAACTCCGTCGCCGTGAGCCTCGCAAAGCGCGCATCGAAGGGCGCAATCACCACCTCATCCGCGCCTGCCTGAAGCAGCAACTCCGCACGACGCGTGATGTGCGTCAGCGTGCTCGGCGCGCGCTCGGGGGCGAGCAGGGCGAGGGGATGTGGATCGAAGGTGAGGGCGACCACGCGCGCACCGTCGCGCTCCGCCTCGCGGCGCGCCATCGCAAGCAACGCGGCATGACCAACGTGCACACCATCGTGGTTTCCGGGAACCACAACCGCACGTGTCGCATCGCTCTGAGCTCGCGGGGAATCCATGCCGCGCAGCATATCCGCGCGGAGGCGGATGCGGGGACGGGGACTGAGGCGGCGACTGTCTCGGCATCGGCATCGGTCTCGGCCTCGGCGTCGGTCTCGGCCTCGGCATCGGCCTCGGCATCGGCGTCGGTCTCGGCCTCGGCCTCGGCCTCGGTCTCGGCGTCGGTCTCGGCCTCGGCGTCAGCGACTGATTCAGCGTCAGCGACGGCGACCGATTCAGCGGCAGCGACAGCGACCGATTCAGCGTCAGCGACCGACCCAGCCACCGAGACGAAACCAAGAGGCCGAGACCAAGCGCAGCAAGCACGCAAACGCATCGACCCAAGAAGCGTCAGCAGCCATCTCCGAACCACAAAGATGACGTCCAACCACGCGTCACCGCAGAGCGAGCCGTGTATTGAGTTCGACGTCGCGAAGCGAAACCAAAAGAGGCCCCGCGCAAACGCAGGGTCGGAAATCAGAACGAAGCGGATCACGCCACGAGCGAACGAACCCCGTAGCGCGAAGCCGCAACCCCACCTTGATTTGGCGACGTAGGCCGCGGAGATAGGGACCCGCACGAACGAGGCACGCGCAAAGCGCGGGACTCGTGTGGAGGGACGCAGCGGCCGGCGGACAAGGCGCTACCCGCGGCAGCGGCTCTTTAGACGGGGTTACCTAAAGCGCGGGGAGTGGAGAGGGGCCCGCGCCCGGGTCCCTTTCCGCCCGTCCGGCGAGGACTCCCACCAACCAACAAAGCAGACCGCAGCAGCAAGCGAGTGAGGCAGCGACGGAGACCGAGGCAGCGACGGAGACCGAGGCAGCGACGGAGACCGAGGCAGCGACGGAGACCGAGGCAGCGACCGAGACCGAGAGCCCAGCGCAAGCGCCCACCCTAAGACATCAGCCGGTTGCCCATCCCCCACAGAGGCGCAAACCGCACAGATGCTCCTCTCCATCCTCGACCTCTGCCCCATCGTCGAAGACAGCGACGCCCGCGGCGCCTTCGCCCGCAGCGTGGCCCTGGCTCAGCGCGCCGAGGCGCTTGGCTACCATCGCTTCTGGCTCGCCGAGCACCACAACATGCCAGGCATCGCCAGCGCGGCGACCTCGCTCGTCATCGCGCACGTTGCGGCCGCGACCTCGCGCATCCGTGTGGGCTCGGGCGGCATCATGTTGCCCAACCACGCGCCGCTTGTGATCGCCGAGCAGTTCGGCACGCTCGCCACGCTCCATCCGGGCCGCATCGACCTTGGCCTCGGTCGCGCACCCGGCACCGATCAGCTCACGGCGCGCGCACTTCGCCGCACGCTCACGGGCGATGTCGATGACTTCCCGCGCGATGTGATCGAGCTGATGGATTACTTCGACCCAGAGCTCGGCCAGCGCGTGAATGCGGTGCCTGGCATCGGCACGGATGTGCCCGTCTGGATCCTCGGCTCGAGCACCTTCGGCGCGCAGGTCGCCGCTGCACTCGGCCTTCCCTTCGCGTTCGCCTCGCACTTCGCGCCCGCGCATCTGGATGAGGCGCTCGCCATCTACCGACACCGCTTCAAGCCCTCCGCACGGACGCCCAAGCCCTACGTGATGGCTGCGCTCGGCGT
>JBILQT010000027.1:0-43200 GCA_044373065.1 Sandaracinaceae bacterium | reverse complement strand
ACCGACGCCGAAGCAGAGCTACTCGCCACGAGCCTCAAGCAAGCCTTCGTGGCGCTTCGCAATGGCGCCCCCACGCGTCTGCCGAAGCCGAAGAAGGACCTCGCACTCACCCCCGCTGACCGCGCGATGCTCGACAACGCATTCTCGTGCTCGGTGGTCGGCAGCGAGGAGACGGTGCGCCGCGGCCTCGAAGCGTTTGCGAGGCGCACCCAAGCCGATGAGCTGATCATCACCGCGCAGATCTGGGACGACGAGGCGAGGCTTCACTCGCTGGAGCTGGCGGCCCGCGCCGCAAACGCGTGACTCAGACCGAGAACAACGAACAGATGCGCGCGCCCTCCGGCCAGGCCGCGAGTGCCTCGGTCGTCATCCCAGCCTCGACAAGTACGCTCGCATCAAGCGCCCCAAGCGCGACGCCGCGCGCAAAGAACATCGCAATCCCGCGGCCTGTTGCAGCGTCATCAAAGGCATCGCCGACTGCGCCCGCGCGCGCGGCCTGACCAAAGAACGAGCGGCCTCGCTCGGCCATCGAGGCGCGGTGTGTCTCGTAGAACGCAAAGAGCGCCGCATAGCGACTCACAAGCTGCGCGGGGTGCAGATCCCAGCTCTGCATCACACCGAACTGCATCGCGTGGCGCACATGCAGCGCGTGCTCCTTCCAAGCACCCAGCACGCGTGCGCGGTCGGTCGCCTCATCGCCTGAGTTCGCGAGCGGAAGACGCGTCGTGGCGCCCGCAGCGACGTGCACATGTGTGCCTGCGACGGCGGCTTGAAGCTGCACGAGCGCATGGTCGCAGAGGGGATGCGTGAAGCGCTGATCGGGGCCGAGCACACCGGCCGAGGCCGTGAGGTCGTAGTTGCCAAGGTGCAGCGCAGAGAGACGCGTGCCGCCTGCTTGAATCACCTCGGCGAGGAAGGCCGCGTCGAGCGAGCGCAGGTCCTCGATCATCACCTCAAGCCGCACCGTGTTCTCGCCGAAGCTGTGCTCACGCTCGAAGATCCCAAGCCCCTCGCATGCGATGCGCACGCTCTCGACATGCTGCACTTTGGGGAGCGTGAGCGTGAGCCCGGTGAGCGCCTCGCCTGGCTTGGCCGCGATGAGTGCGCGCAAGAAGAGCGCGAGCGTGCGCAGGCCGCGTGCGCCTGTGGCGGTATCGAGCGGTCGAATGCGCAGGCCCATCCGACGCGCCGTGAGGCTCTCGCGCAAGGCTTGACCGAGCTCGTCTCCAGCCCTCGTTGCGAGCGCGTCTTCGTCGCTTGAAGAGCGCGGCCCAAGGCCGTCCTCGAAGTCGATGCGCAGGTCTTCGATCGGCGCTTGAGCAAGGCGCGCACGCACCCGCGCAAGGAGCGCTGCGGCATCGCCGGTGAACGCGAACGTCTCCTGCACCTCGGCTGCCGTCATGCCCGCGGCAAAACGATCGAAGGCCGCGACGGCGAGCTTGCCGAGCTTCGGAACGGTGTTGCGCTGGAACCTATCGGCGCCTCCGTAGAGCACGTGTACGGGTTGCCATGCAGGCTCCGGGTGCGTCAGGCGGGGCAGGCGTGCGATCAAGCGTTCAGCGTCATCCATGACTACTCCTCGGCGTCGATGGCGCGACGTGCGCGCGCTGCGAGGTCTTCATCGGTGCTCGGGGCATCGAGGTAGTGAACGTAGGCTGCGCGTGACTCCGGTGAGTTCGCACCGGCCAGTGCCTCACCCAACCAGAACCAAGCCTCCACCGGGCAGCCCGCAAGCTCCGTCGCCTGACGCAGCGACTCACGCGCCTCGGGCAGGCGCTCCGAGAGCAAAGAGACGCGCCCGCGCAGCATCAACATGCGCGCACGAAGCGAGGCTGGGCGCGCACGTCGCTCCAGCGCATCGGCTGCGCGATCCAGCAGCGCGCCAGCATCCTCAGCGGCGCGACCGCGCACATAGAGCTCGGCGCGACCAATCAGCGCCTCAGGCAGCGACTCATCCTCACCGAGCGCTTGGTCGTAGGCAGCAAGCGCCGTCTCGATCTCGCCCGCGAGCAAGAGCGCATCGCCATAGAGCGAAACGATGAGCGGTGATGCATCCATCGCGTTGGCGATGGGCCCGATGAGCTCGATGGCCTCACTCGCATGCCCCGTCACCATCGCGACACGCGTGGCCGTGAGCACATACGCGCGACGTGTTCGGTCCGCCTCGGCCACGCTCTCAAGCTGCGTATTCGCTTCCTCGATGCGGCCCAAGCCAAGCAGCGATTCCACGCGCCCAAGCTTGCTCAGGAGCGGGATCGGCACGCCATCGACGGAGCCCTCTGAGGAGGCCAGCGCCTCGAACGCATGATCGGCTTCCTCGTACGCGCCCATGTCGAGGAGCACGCCCGCGAGCGCAGCCTGCGCCTCAAGGTGCTCGGGACGAAGCTCCACGGCACGCGTGAGGTTCGTGCGCGCCTCACGGTAGTTGCCAGCGATGCGACGCGCGCGACCGAGCAGGTAGTAGCCCTCGGCATCGAGCGGCGAGGCATCGACGACACGCTGAAGCGCAGCCTCGGCCGTCTCGCTCTCGCGTGCCCAGATCGCAATCTCGCCGAGCGTGAACTGCACCTCGCGCTCGCTTGGATGATCCTCTGCAAGACGACGCGCGCTCTCCAAGAGCGGTGCAATCACCTCCACCGCAGCCTCGCCATCGGCGACCTCACTGCGCAGCGCGAGACGAAGCTGAAAGGCACGCACCTCCGCGGAGGCATTCGGGTGGTCGGTGACAAAGCGCTCCAGCGCGCCCGCCGCAGCACCCACCGCCGCTGGGTTTCCAAGCAGCATCGATGCACGCGCCGTGAGCACGAGCACCTCGGCATCCTCCGAGGCGGGCAGCTGCGCGAGCGTGTCGAGGGCGCGCTGACCGTTGCGCCGATCGATGTAGATGCCCGCCAGGAGAAGACGCGCAGGCACCGAGGTGGGCGCGAGCGTAAGAGCCTCAAGCGCGGCCTGCTCTGCAGCCCCAAGCGAGCCAACGCGCTGCGCCGCCTGTGCGAAGCGAACGAGCAACGCGGGCTCATGCACGCCGGCACCAGCACCTGCCTCGATCGCCGCCATCGCCTGTTCGATACGGCCCGCGCGCGACTCGAATTGTGCTTCGGCAATGCGCGAGAGAAGGACATCCGCGGGTGCGGCATGATCGACTTCGGCGCGGAGTGTCACGAGCGAGGAGAGGCCCGCTTCCACATCGCCATCGGCCTGCAACACAAGGAGCCAGAGCTTTGCGCGCAGGCTCGTCGCATCGCGCTCGACGACACGCTGAAGAAGGAGGCGTGCCTCATCCCCTTGGCCCTCATCCACGCGCGCCTCAGCCAATGCGATCGCAGCGGACGACAAGGCAGGGTCATGCTCTGTGGCCGACGCCAAGCGCGCAGCCGCGTCCTCCAACCCAAGGCGCTGACCGACACGGCCCGCGAGGTAGAGGATGAACGCGTCGTTCGGAGCCGCATTGAGCGCGTCCGCAATCGACGTGCGCGCACGCGCAGCATCGCCCTCGTAGAGCGCGACCACCGCCTGCGCCGCCGCGACAAAGCCACCATGCGCACCTGAGCCCCCGAGGCCGCTCAAGGTGGTGCGCAGCGCATCGACATTGCGCGTGCCGTCTTCGAGTGCGCGCTCGGATTCGACAAAGAGCAAGAGCGCCTGAATCTCCTCTTCGCCGCCATGCAGCGCATGCGCGCGCTGCAGCTCCGTCTCCGCACGAACCAACGCCGCGTAGTCACCCTGACGGGCGCTCGTGCGTGCCGAAGCAAGCAGCGCATCGGCCTCACCATGACGTGATGCGAAGTAGGCCGTGCCCCCGAAGTACGCGGCTGCACCGAGGCCTCCTGTGAGGGCCAATCCAAGCATCCATGCGCGCGCGCTGGAGCGCTTCTTTGGCGCCGCCGCGGGGGCCGCTTGGAGGGGTGCGTCGTCCTCCGGAGTCTCCGTCTTTGCAGCCGCACGCGTCGCGCGCGGCGCACTCGGCAGCGAGGGCACAGCCTCCTTCGTCTCGAGGCTCTTGTTGCCCTTCGGCGCTTCGACTTCGACCTCGATCGACTCGTCCTCGCGCGGCGGCACAAAGGGACGCGGTGCTTGCTTGGCCGAGCCCTCCCCAACGGGCGCCTCGAAGCCACCGGGCGAGGTGCTCGCCATCACCTCGGAGATACCCGGCCCTTCGTTGTCCGCATCTTTGCGCTTCGCGGCCTTGCTGTCGGCAACGCGAACGTCGCTCGCAAAGGCCGAGGCTGCAGCATCCGCCAGCGACGAGGGGACTGCCGCAACCTCACCCGGGCTCGACCCAAACACCGAGCGCGGCGGCGCGCTCTTGCTCTTGCCAGGCGGGCTCGAAGCACTCGGCGCGGGCCCCGGATTCGAAGCGCGCGGAGGCGGTGGAGTCGCGCCCGCAACAGGCTTTGCCGGTGGTGGCTTCGGCGCTGTCTTCGGCGGCGCAGGCGGCTGCTTCGACTCGACCTTTGGCGCTTCGACTTTCGCGGGCGCAGCCTTCACGGGTTCGACCTTGGGCGCCTCGACCTTCGCGGGCTCGACCTTCTTCGGCGGTGGCGGAGGAGGCGAGTTGCGTGGCTTCTCGCTGCCGAGGAGCGGCGCCGAGGGGAAGGGCGCGACCGCGGCCGATGCAGACGTTGCCATCGCGCCCGCAGGCGTGCCGAGTGTTGCGAGCGGTGGCATCGGCGAGACGAGCACAGGCGCCTCGGGCGCGGCCGATTCCGCCCCTGCCTTTGCACTCGCCTGGGCAAGCTCGCTCGTCAACTCCGAGCGCACGACGGTCGCTTCATTCAGCGAGACCGAAGCCAGCGGCGGATGAAGCGGCGCGCCCTCACTCGGCTTGGTTGAAGGCGCACGCGTGATGCCCGGCGACGAGGGCGAGCGCAGTGACCCGGCACTCGACGGCGAGGGCGAAGGAATCGACTTGCCCGTCGGTGGCGCAGACTTCGTTGCCTCTTTTGGCAGGTCGATCGTGGTCGCATCCGGGCGTGGCGCATCGCGCTTCACGAGCGCCTCGGCCTCCTTGAGGAGCGCCGCAATCTCCGCGTCCTTGCCATCGAGTGCGCGCGCCCGCTCCAGCACCTTCACCGCACGCGCAGCATCACCGCGCTTGAGCAGCACCTCACCCAGCCAGCGAAACGGCTCCTTGCGCGTCCCCGGTTTGGCCGCCTCAAGGAGCGCGCCCTGGGCACGAATCAAATCGCCCAAGCCCATGTAGGCGCGGCCTTCTGCGATCTGAAGATCGACATCGCCAGGCTTCTGCGCGAGCGCCGAGGTGGCCACATCGACGGCATCGCTCCAGCGCGAGGCTGCGATCAGATCAAGGGCGAGGGGTAAAGCCGCTTCGCTTCCCGGACGGCTCCGAAAGCGAAGGAGCCGCGTATCGAGTGCGTGCTCGTTCGGTCCGTTCACGCGGCGACTCTAAACCTAGCGATCTTGCGAGTCGATCCCCTTGATCGATTCACATCTCATCGACACGCCCGACTCATAGGGTGCGACGCTGTGCAATGCCTGCCCGCAGTGAACTTCAGCCCTTCCTCCTCGCGCCTTCGCCAAGCGCGCCGCTGATTCCGTAGTCATATTGGAATATGATTGCAAGGCGCCCTAAACGACGAAGCGGGGCCCACCAAGGTGAGTCCCGCTTCGTCGCTTCAAGCGCGCTGTGATGCGCTCAGCCCGTCATCATCTTGCCGAACTTCGCATTGAGCACCGGGTCGCTCGCCAGCTTCGCGCCCCAGCCCTGCGCCACGCCCGTGTAGCTGCTCATATCGAGACCATATTTCTTCAATGCGCCATTGAAGTCGCCCGCTTGCATCGCGCGCATGAGCCCCACGTAGTCGCTGAGCTTGGCGACCTTGCCTCCGGGGAAGACAAGGGGATCGGGATCTCCGCCCTGGCCCGACTCGATCTGCGCAACCGCGACGGCGTGGTTCTGCTTCGCGCTCTCGATGTCGAAGTTGCCAGCCATCACCTGCTGCATCGCGCGCTGCTCCTGCGCGGTCACGCCCTGTGCTTCGAGCGAGGCCTTCTGCTGGAGCGCAAGGAACTGCTTCTGCACGTTCATATCGGCCTGGATGCGCTGATCCCAAGCAGGCACGCGTCCACACATGCCGCCTTGAAGGGCGGGCACGTTGTATTTGCGACAGAGGTCGTTGAGCTCGCCCATCGGCCCAATCATCGCGCCTGCTGCCGCTTGATTCACCGCACCGCCCGCTGCGTTGCCCGCGATGTTCGCGGCGATGTGACCGGCCTGGTTGCCGAGCAAGCCGCCCATGAGGTTGCCTGCGATGCCGCCGAGGACACCGCGTGCGACGCCACCCATCAGCGCTGGTGCTGCAGCGCCTGCGATCATGCCGGCATGCCCTGCGCCCGATGACGTCGCCTTCAGCATGATCGCGTCGCGCTCGGCCGACATCTTCGCGTACTGCTCGAGCGTAAGGCCCTGGTGCTTCTCCTCCGCGAACTCGATCTTCTGCGACTCACAGCGAAGCTTCCAGAGCTTGAGGTGCTTGAGCTTCTCCTCGCTGTGTCCACCCAAGTTGATCCACACATTCACGAGCGCGTACTCGTAACAAGTGAAGCCCGTCTTCGGGATCGACTGCTCCAGCTGCGCGAAGAACTGCTCGACCCAAGGGCGCGCACTCGCATCGTGCTTGGCGACCCAGCCCATCGCGATGATCGCGGCATCGACTGTCCAGTCGACCGCACCACGCGCGATCGAATCGAGCGCCCTCATGCGCGCACTGCCCTCCCATCCGCCATCGAGGTTCGCGATCACGAGGGCCGCTGCGACCTGCACCTTCTGCAGCCAGAGGAAGGGGTCGGCGTTGAGGTTGGGAAGCGCAGGCGGGTTCACCATGGTGAACAAGATTTGGTTGAGCCATGCAGGGCCCATCTGCTGCGCGAGGACCTTCGCATCGCGCTCCCAGATCGCGAGGTTGTAGGGCTTCATCGCAATGGCCCCGATCGCGCTCGCAACACGCGGGTCGGGGTTTGGGCAATTGGGACGCGGCACCTTGTCGTTGAACGCCCAGAGCATGAAATCCGTCTGCCCCTTGGCGAAGCGCGTGTCCGGCTCCTGCACCGATTCGATCACCGCGCGGAGGCCCACGCTCGTCCAGCCGCGTGCATCCGTCCAGAGCTTGAAAGCACGGAGCGCACTCGGCGCCTCCATGTGCTGAAGGTGGATGTCGATGCCCATGCCGGTCGGCGGTGGAGGCTTGCGCGTGAGGTCGCGAATCACGTCCTGCGCAGCGAAGTAGGTCGAGTCGCCCGGATTCGGAAGCCACGTGAAATACGGGTGATCGCCAACCTCGCGGAAGTGCAACTCGCGTGCGCGTGAGCTCGTCTGCGTGCGCTCAAAGAGCACGAGCATGTCTTGATCCGACCCTGACTTCTTCCAGGTCGCGTAGAGCACCGACGAGGATGCCCACTCGTCCTTCGGGAACTTCGCGAGCACCTCGTTGTAGGCGGCCATCGCCTCATCGAAGCGATTCGCATCAAGGTAGGTGTCGCCGATATCGAGGAGCGCCGCGACATCGTCGGGACGCTGCGTCTGCGCGTGTCGAAACCACTGCACAGCCTCGTCGACCTTCTTCGCATCGCGGTAGGCGCAGGCCACACCGATCGAGGTAGTCCAATCGGGGCGCAGCTGATTCGCGTACGTCGCGAATTGAATCGCGGAGTCGAACTGCCCCTGCCTTCGCAACGTCGATGCAATCGCGAAGATGACGAACGCGTGCTGTGGATAGCGCTGATAGAACGCGCCCAAGATGAGCGCCGCGGCGTCGATGTTCTTGCGACGTGGATCGCTCGCATCGAGCGCAGGCGGGCAGCTCGACACCATGCGCAGCATCGGCGGGATGATCTGCTTCTCGATCGTCTCCTCATTGAGTGCCGCAATCGCCTCCTGGCGCTGAACCCACTCGGCGCCCCAGAGCAAGAAGGCCGCATCGGGGCGCGTCGACGCCGAGCGCGCAAGCGTCGTGAAGGCCTCCACCCACTCGTTCTTGTGCGCGTGTACGTACGCGCGCGTGGCGTCGGTGATGAAGTCCGCCGTCTTCTGATCGGAGCGCACAAAGACCATCGCATCGGGTGCCTTGCGAATCGTCTCATCGAGCAGCGCACGCCAGCCCGCGTTGAGCGGGTCGGTCGCGAGCGCAGAGCTCACATGAAAGAGCGCCTGCGCGAGATCACTGCGTGCGAGCGCCTGCCGTGCGTGATCGACATTGTCGAGTGCGACGTTTCCGCCGAGTTCATCCTGAATGCTCATCGCCTGCTCCTCCTAGGGCACAACCAGTGCGCGAATGTCGTACGCGCACCGGTTCGGAATCAAGCGCGAGCGATAGGCTCAGCACATCGCAGGCATTGGGAGGATGTCTTGGTCCCCTCGGATCGCATAGCTAGCCTCCATCTCTGTAAGCGCTCCAACCAACACCGAGGATCCATGACCGAATCGAAATGTCCCTTCCACGTGGGAAGCAACACGGCCCAGGGCACGCAGGCCAATGCGCGCTGGTGGCCCAACCAGCTCAACCTGAAGATCCTTCATCAGCATGGGCAATCGAGCCCGATGGATGCGTCGTTCAACTATGCCGAAGCGTTCAAGACGCTCGATCTCGACCTTGTCGTGAATGATCTCAAATCGTTGATGACGGACTCGCAAGCCTGGTGGCCTGCTGACTACGGGCACTACGGACCCTTCTTCGTTCGCATGACCTGGCACGCCGCGGGCACCTACCGCATCGCCGATGGTCGCGGTGGCGGAGGCACCGGCGCACAGCGCTTTGCGCCACTCAACAGCTGGCCGGACAACGGCAACCTCGACAAGGCAAGGCGCCTGCTTTGGCCGATCAAGCAGAAGTACGGCGCGAAGCTCTCGTGGGCCGACTTGATCATCCTCGCGGGCACCGTCGCGATGGACACGATGGGCCTCAAGACCTTCGGCTTCGGCGGTGGTCGCGCGGACATCTGGGCGCCCGAAGAAGAGATCAACTGGGGACCCGAAACGACGTGGCTCGGTGATGAGCGCTACAGCGGTGACCGCCAGCTCAGCAATCCCCTCGGCGCGGTGCAGATGGGCCTCATCTATGTGAACCCCGAGGGCCCAAACGGAAAGCCCGATCCACTCGCCTCGGCACGTGATGTCCGCGAGACCTTCGCGCGCATGGCGATGGATGACTACGAGACGGTCGCGCTCGTCGCGGGTGGTCACACGTTTGGCAAAGCGCATGGCGCAGGTGACGCAGCACAGGTGGGCCGTGAGCCGGAGGGCGCGAGCATTGAGGAGCAGGGCCTCGGCTGGAAGAACAGCTTCGGCACGGGCAAGGGCGCGCACACGATCACGAGCGGCATCGAGGGCGCTTGGACGGCCACACCGACGAAGTGGGACAACAGCTACTTCGAGACGCTCTTTGGCTACGAATGGGAGCTGACCAAGAGCCCCGCTGGCGCGCATCAGTGGAAGCCCAAAGACCCTGCTGCAGCCACGACAGTGCCCGACGCACATGACCCAACGAAGCGTCATGCCCCGATGATGACGACGGCCGATATGGCCCTGCGCATCGACCCTGCCTACGAGAAGATCTCGCGTCACTTCATGCAGAACCCCCAGGAGTTTCACGACGCGTATGCACGCGCTTGGTTCAAGCTCACGCACCGCGATATGGGCCCGCGCGCGCGCTACCTCGGTAAGCTCGTGCCGGCCGAAGTTCTGATCTGGCAGGACCCAGTCCCCGCGGTCGATCACCCGTTGATTGGCGACGCAGAGATCGCTGACCTCAAGGCCAAGATCCTTGCCTCCGGCCTCACGATCTCGCAGCTCGTGAACACGGCGTGGGCATCGGCCTCGACCTTCCGTGGAAGCGACAAGCGCGGTGGCGCGAACGGTGCGCGCATTCGTCTCGCGCCGCAGAAGGATTGGGAGGTCAATCAGCCTACAGAGCTCGCGAAGGTGCTCGCAGTGCTTCAGTCGATTCAGTCGGCCTTCAACGCAACGGGCAAGACGGTCTCACTCGCAGACCTCATCGTCCTTGGTGGCACCGCAGCCGTCGAAGCCGCAGCAAAGAGCGCAGGCGAGACCATCACGGTGCCCTTCACGCCGGGCCGCACAGATGCGTCGCAAGAGCAGACAGACGCGGACTCGTTCGCCGTGCTGGAGCCCAGGGCTGATGGCTTCCGCAACTACGCGCAGAAGGACGTAGAGGGCTCGGTCGCGGAGCTCTTGGTGGACAAGGCGCAGTTGCTCAACTTGAGTGCGCCCGAGATGACGGTGCTCATTGGTGGCCTGCGCGCCCTCGATGCGAACTTCAATCATGCGCAGCACGGCGTGTTCACCACGCGTCCGGGCACACTGAGCAATGACTTCTTTGTGAACCTCCTCGACATGAACACGCTCTGGGTGAAGTCGCCTTCGGGCGTGCTTGAAGGGCGTGATCGCAACACGGGCAAGATCAAGTGGACCGCCACGGTGGTTGACCTCGTCTTTGGTTCGAACTCGCAGCTGCGCGCACTCGCGGAGGTCTATGCAAGCGAGGGCGGTCAGACGAAGTTGGTGCATGACTTCGCAGCCGCATGGACGAAGGTGATGAACAGCGACCGCTTCGATCTCGCCTGAAGTCCTCGAACGGAGTCTGTCTCGTGTGTGCGAGCATCGGCACATGAGACAGATCTGTTTGGTCTTGGTCGCCTCTTCACTTGTCGCCGCTTGCGATGGAACGAACGCGCAACCCGACGCGGCCAGTGCACGTGATGCGCGCTCACTCGACGTCTTTGTTCCACCCGGAGCCGACGCGAATTTTCCCGATGCACATGCTGAGGCGCCTGAGGTTGGCCCCGCACAAGACAGCGGACCGGCAGTCGCGGCCGGTCGATACGGCGCGTGTGGTGCGCGCACAGGCCGCTACTTTCCGGCGAGCTCCTGGATTTACACCGACATCTCTGCCGCACCGGTCGCAGCCACCTCCGCGGCCACCACCGCATGGCTTGAGTCGCAGGGCGGCTGGGGCAGCGGAGGCCGCTTTCAGATCGACGCGAGCATCGTCGTCCTTGAGGCGGATGCGAGTGCACCGCGTGTCGTTGCGACGCCCGATGCAGAGACCTACGACCAATGCGACAACGCCGTGGCCGTGCCCTTTCCACCAGGAGGACGCGTCGAGGGCTTCGACAACTACATCTGCCCCGGCAGATCCGCAGGCGAGATCAACAGCGACTGTCATTTGCTCGTCGCAGACTTCAGCACGAGCACGCTCTTTGAGTCGTACGCATCAAGCTACGAGGGCGGCACCTTCTACACGGCGTGCAACATCCGCTGGGACATGACGCGCGACTATTGGGGACCGCGCCCAACGACATCGAATCCTGCGAACTGGGGCATCGGTACCGACTGCACAAGCGCCGACGCAGCGGGCTTTCCCATCGCGCCTTTGCTCGTCAGCGTGGGCGACGTGATGAGTGGGCAAGTGGAGCACGTCATTCGCTTCATCCTTCCCAACGCACGCATGCGACGTGCGGCCGCAGCGACGGAGTATGTGTGGCCCGCCACGCACGCAGGCGGCCCCTCGTCCACCGACCCCAACGCGCCGATCTACGGTCAACAGTGGCGTTTGCGCGCGGACTTCGACCCGGCCTCGCGCGGCCTTGATCCAACCAATCCCGTCGTGCGCGCAGTGGTGTACGGCCTCCAGCACTACGGGATGGCGCTCGCTGATGGAGGCAATGTGCCGCTCACCTTCGAGAGCGATGTGTCCTGTGGCACGACCTGGGATTCGCTCATGGGAGCCGCCGGGACGCGCGTTCTGGCGGGCATCCAGCCGAGCGATTTCGAGGTGCTCGCAACAGGCCCAGTGGAGCAGCGAACCGACTGCGCGCAGTTCAATCGTTGAGTGCATTTGGGTTCAAGCGAAGCGCACATGCGCGAGCTTCGGAGACGCCAGCACATGACGTAGCGCCACGATCCTTCCGGCCGAATTCGTCTCGATCGTGAAGAGGCTTCGAGGTGCATCGCTGCGCTTCTTCGGCGTGAGCGTGATCGCCACGGCAGGCAGGCCATTCACGCAGACGAACTTCGCGTGGAGGATCTGCGCGTGCTTCACGATCTGCATCTCAGACCGCGCAATGCGCTCGCTGCCGTGAAGCACAACGACGGCCGCAGTGAACTCACCTGCGGCATCTGTGATGAGCGAGGCGTTCGTATCGAGCGCATTCAAGACGGCTCCCACATCGCCCGAAGTCATCCCCTGTAGCAGCGTCATCAACGCGACCTGTGTGCGCGCCTTGGCTGCCTCGTCGGGGATGCATCGCGCCATGTCGTACGCACCCAGCTTCTTCCGCGCACGGTGATGCACGACGCGCACGTTGCCCTCCGTGGTGCCCAAGATATTCGCCACCTCGGAGACATCGAGGCCGAGCGCATCGCGCAGGACAAGCACCGTGCGCTCCGTCGGGCCGAGCGCCTCCAGCGCGCAGAGAAAGGCGAGGGTGGCACTCTCTGCAAGCGCGTAGCGCATCTCTGGTGTCGCGAAATCGCTTTGTGCAGAAAGGATTTCGTCATCCACAGGCTCGGGGAGCCAGGGGCCAAAGTAGGCACGCGTGCGACGCCTTCGCAGCACATCCTTCGCGAGGTTGGCGGCGATGCGGATGAGCCACGGAGCGAGCCCTGATGCTTCGCTCGGCGGATGCAGTAGCGCCCGTGCTGCTGTCTCCTGCGCGATCTCCTCGGCGTCGCTCATGCTCCCGGTGATGCGGTAGGCGAGGGCCAAGAGCTTTGGTCTCGTGGCGAGAAACACATCCTCGAATGTCTCGGCCTTGGCGGGGTTCATGCGGCGCGTCTCTGCGCCTTTGTCGCACAGGCCACCGCAGTGCGCGCACTCGAGAGCACCGCATCGAGCAGCATCCCGCTCGGGCCCACCCAATCTCCCACGCGGTAGACGCCCATCACGCCGGCCTCGCTCAGCGCTTCCACCACGACAGAAGGCCGCCCCTGAAGCCCCGAGGGAGACTCCACGCGCGCATGCTGAACCAGCGCACTTGGCATGTAGCGCTCGTGGACGACGAGGCCTCGCCACCCAGGCATCGCGCGGTCCAGCGCGCCCTCGATCACACGCCGATCCTCTCCCGCCGAAGGCGCACGATCATCGAGATAGCGCGCGGCATGCACCATCGCAGCGCCCTCTGGCGCAAGCCTCGCAGTGTTGGAGTGAACGCTCACATACGTTGCCTCCCTCGAACCAAACGCACTCCCCACGGCTCCCTCGGGAAGACGCGCGAGACCGAGCTCAAGACACGCCGCACGCATCGGTGAGCCAGTGGGCTCTACATGCGCACGCAGCGGTCGAAGGAGCGTGCCCGCAAGCTGGGGAGAAGCAGCCAACACCACGTGCGCCGCGTTGAGTTGATGCTCCTCCGTCTCCACGCGATACGACGAATCCAGGCGATGAAGTGCAACGACGCGCGCGCGCAAGTGCAGCGTGACGGCCGCCGCCTCAAGCTGCGCGACGAGCGCATCCACCACGCTCTGCCATCCCTCATCGACATAGCGCACGCCTCCCACGATCACGCTTTGCAGCTGCGCTATCGCGGCATCCGCATCAGCCACCTCAGGCGAAGCGCCGTACGTCGCGACCCGCAAGAGCGTATCGATCAGTGCCCGCACCTTCGGTGTCATCGCGCGCGCATCAAGCCAGGAGCGCAGCGTCTGCGAGGCCTGCGAGCTACGCGCGAGCGTCACGGCAGAGAGGACACGCGCTAGGTCAAAGCGGTCTTTGGCACTCAGCCAATCGGCGGAGAGAAACGAAGAGAGCGACCCGGGGATAGGCCACAAGCGCTCGCCATCATCGAGCATGCTGCCCTCGGGTGAGACGACGCGCGCACTCGGCTTCACCTCAAGGGAACGCAGCATCGCCCAGGAGGCCGGATAGATCGCGTGTGGCCCCTGATTGAATGTGAAGGCGTCGTCCTTAACCGCACCGACGAAGTCGCTCGCACCTCTTCCTCCCCAGCGTGCGCTCGCCTCAAGCACACACACCCGCAGTCCCTTCTTCACGGCCCCCAAAGCCGTGGCGAGTCCTCCGATTCCGCCACCTATCACAATCATATCGAATTCATGTCGCGAGTCGTTCACGTTGCACCTCTGCGCAACACACGCGCGAAGCCGCGAGGGCGTTACAGACCGCGCGAACTTTCTTCGGGATGCCTTCGTGCGCGCACCAAGCCCACGCGATCGTCATCTTTGCTATTCTCCACCACCCACCCCTAGGAGGCTCCGATGAGCGAAGAGAAGCGGTATCAGTTGTTCGAAGAGTTCTGGCCCTACTACCTCTCCGAGCATCGCAATCCGGTCTCGCGACGCCTTCACTTCGCGGGCACCTCGGCCTGGTTCTCCAGCCTCGCCGCGAGCACCGCACTTCACCCCGTGCGCTTTCCGTTGGCGATGGCGGGCTTTGCCGGAGTCCTCTGGCACGGCGCTGCGAACGAGCAGCATGGTCGCTCGCTCAAGCACCTCGCCGCGATGGTAGCGATCCCAACAAGCGTCTCCCCCGTGCTCTTTCCGGCGGGCATCGTGGCCGCCTACGGCTTCGCTTGGACAGGCCACTTCCGCGTAGAGAAGAACGTCCCCGCGACATTCCAGTACCCGCTCTGGTCCTTCCTCTGCGACCTCCGCATGTGGAGCCTGATGGCCCAAGGGAAGCTCTGGTCGGGCGACCCGCTCGAAGAGCTGGGCCTTGAGGACAAGTGGCGTCGCCAAGATCCGAGCGAGAGCTTCGCGCACGACGCTCACCACGTTGTTGCCGAGTGAGCTGACGATATCGCCTGGACCAAGCCCCGACTCACCTCGGGGCTTTTTCAATGGTGCGGCCTGGCTTCCGACTCGCTCTGAAACCCTCTCCGGTCGCCGACATGCCAGCCCAGGCTCACGCGTACGGAATCTATCGCGCGCTCGGGCTATGCCTTGACCCTCCCCAGGCCCGCGGATAGAACCCGGCCGATTTTGCGCGCTTTTGCGCTGATTTTGCCGACTTCGGACTCTCGCGCATGCAACGACGCCTATCTCTCCTCGCGCTGCTTGTGATCGCCTCGTGCTTCGGCGCAGCGGGCATCGTGCACGTCAGCGTTGCTCAAGATGCGAGCGCAGAGGCGGAGGCCGAGGCCGCAGAAGCCGAGATCGCCGCAGAAGAAGCCGCTGCGGAGGCCGAAGCAGAAGCCGCAGCGCAAACGCAGGCGGGGCAGGCCTACGAGGGCGCGAGCGATGAGACATCGGCCGTTCGCCTTCCACGCACACGCTGCGAAGGACGCCGAATCGGCCGCATCCGTATCCTCGGCAATCGTCGCGTGGGTGACGAGGACGTGCTGGCCTCCGTTCGCCAGCGCTCAGGCCGCATTTGCTCCGATGCTGCGGTCGCTGAAGACGCGCACGCGCTCTGGGCACTCGGGTTCTTCGACGACATCCTGGTGGAGGCTGACGCGACCGACGAGCGCGTCGATCTTTCCTTCCGCTTGCGCGAGCGTCCGGCCATCGGCCATGTGCGCTACGAGGGCAACAACCACGTGTCGACGAGCGACATCGACGAGCACGTCGAGCTGCGTGTCGGCACCATTCTCTCTCGTCCCACGGTCGCTGCGCAGGTCACGCGCATTCGCGATCTCTATGCCGAGAAGGGCTATTTCCTCGCGCGCGTCACGCCCCGCATGGTGCGCACCGAGAACAACGAAGTCGACGTCGTGTTCGACATCGTCGAGGGCGATGAAGTCACCGTTCGCCGCATCCGCTTCGTCGGAAATCGCTACATCTCCTCCTCCGAGCTGCGCAGCATCATGCAGACGGGCGAGACGGGCCTC
The DNA here is from genome assembly GCA_044373065.1 of Sandaracinaceae bacterium. Classification (GTDB taxonomy): domain Bacteria; phylum Myxococcota_A; class Polyangia; order Polyangiales; family Sandaracinaceae; genus JAFLCL01. The sequence continues at coordinate 27,381 of JBILQT010000027.1, read as the reverse complement.
TTCTCCTTCCTCTCGAACAACGACAACTTCCAAGAGTCGAAGTTCGACGAGGACGTGAATCGCCTGCAGGCCGTCTACTACGACCGCGGCTATCTCCAGATGCGCACAGGAACGCCGCGCATCGAGCTCACGCCAGACCGCCACTACATCGACATCACCATCCCCGTCGTCGAAGGCCCGCGCTTCCGCATCGGGCGACTCCAGGTGGTCGAGCGCGACGTGGACGGAAACGAAGTCGAGCCGCTCGGCGGACGCCGTCAGCTCCGCGAGATGATCTCCGCCAACCCTGGCGATTGGTTCAACCGCACCTCGCTCGCGCAGGGCCTGCTCAGCGTCACGCGGCACTACCGCGATGCTGGCTACGCGCATGTCGATGTGCAGCCCGAGACGGACCTCGATGTCGACGCCCACACCGTCGACCTTGCGATCGCGATTCAACGCGGCCCGCTCACACGCATCGAGCGCATCAACATCCGCGGCAACACCAAGACGCGCGACAGCGTCATCCGACGCGAGCTCCGCATCGTCGAGGGCGACACCTACAGCCAGTCGTACCTTGAGGCCTCACGCGCTGCGGTGAACGCGCTTGGCTACTTCGAGCGTGTGGATGTTTCGGAGACCGAGGGTTCGACCGACGATCGCATCGTCATCAACTTCGAGGTGGCTGAGCGACCCACAGGCACCTTCCAAGTAGGCGCGGGTTTCTCGTCGATCGAGCTCTTCATGCTCACCGCGCAGGTGCAGCAACAGAACCTCTTCGGCAATGGCCAGTCGCTCTCACTGCAGCTGCAGATCTCGGGTCTACGCCAGCTGATCCAGCTTCAAGTCATCGAGCCCTACTTCGCAGGCTCCGAGTGGACGGCAGCCTTCGAGATCTTCCGCACGGTCCGGCAATTCCAGTCGTTCAATCGTGAATCGACGGGCGGCTCGATCAGCTTTGGTCACTGGCTCGGCGATCGACGTCTGAGTCTCTACGCCCAGTACCGCGCGGACTACATCGACATCGGCCCGCGCACCGGCGGTGTCTTTGGTGTGGGTGCAGGAGCAGGCCTCGCGCAGCTCAATCTTCTGCCGATCGCCAACCTCTACCGAGAGGGCCTCACGAGCTCACTCCGCGTCACACTCGGCTGGGATTCGCGCGACAACCGCGTCACGCCGACAGACGGCGTCTACGCGCAGGCCTCGGTCGAAGCGGCCGATGAGATCATCGGTTCGACCAACTCCTACCTGCGCTGGCGTCTCTTCACGCGCGAGTACGTGCGGCTCTGGGGCGCGACGCCCAACGAGGCGATCGTTCTCCGCTTCAACACGGAGTTTGGTCTCATCACCTCGCGTCAGGGACAAGGCCCGCCCGTCTTCGAGCGCTTCTTCCTGGGCGGTATCTTCAGCGTGCGTGGCTTCCCACTCAATGGCATCGGGCCCAGGGCGGGCATCGGTGCGGGCTACGATCCGAACCAGCCGATCGGCGACTCCGGGACCTCGCTGGGCGGCAACATGCAGCTCTACTACAACGCCGAGCTTGAGTTCCCGATCGTCCCGCAGGTCGGCATCCGCGGCGTGATCTTCACCGACGGCGGCAACGCGTGGAACCTCGACAACTATCTCTGTCAGGCTCCGCAAGCCCCCATCCAAGACCCGATGGCGAACCCCTGCCGAGCCAATCCGCTTGACCTCTACACCTCGTGGGGCTTCGGCATCCGCTGGTTCTCTCCGCTCGGGCCGCTCCGCTTTGAGTGGGGCATCCCGTTCATCCGCAGGCCCTCGCTGCAGCCGCAGGACATCGACTTCCAATTCACGATTGGTCAGTTCTTCTGATCGCGCCTCGCGTGAAAGGTCGGCTCGGCCTTGCACGTACCCATCGAATCGATTCGGCGCCTGCGCGTCTCATGGTTGTTCCTCTTTCCGCAACGCTTTCCTTGCTTGCGGTGCCTCTCCAGAACGAGTACGCATCGCCGCCTGTTTCGCGGGCGTTTTGTCAGCCCGCATAGGAGCCCAGCTTGACCACTGCACTCGAAGTCATGGAGCCCACGTCGATGAAGCCCGCCCCGCGCGCGCCGTCGTGGATTCAGCGCCATGCAATCAGCCTGTTTGCGGCCCTCATGCTCTCGGCCTACGCGCCGCGCGCATTCGCTCAGGTACGCATCGCGGTCGTCGACCTTCAGCGCGCTCTTCAAGAGACTGAAGACGGACGCCGCGCCAAGGCCCGCCTCAAGCGCCTGTTCAAGCAGCGCCAGGAAGAGCTCGACAAGCGTCAGACGGAGCTGAAGCAGCTCTCGGAGGACCTTGAGAAGCAGGGCGCAGTGCTCTCGGCGGAGGCCCGCCAAGAGCGCGTTGAGTCGCTTCAGAAGAAGGCACTCGAGCTCCAGCAGCTCTACGTGCAGTACCAGCGCGAGCTCGCTGAGAAGGAAGCCGAGCTCACCTCGCAGATCATCGCCCGCATGGAGCAGATCCTGAGGCGCATTGGTCAGACCGAAAACTACACACTCATCGTGGAGCGCAGCGAGGGCGGCGTCGTCTGGACGCCGACGAACCTCGACCTCACCGACGTGGTGATCCAGCGCTACAACTCCGGCGAAGGCCGCGAGGCGGATGGCGCAGGCGGCGGTGCAGCAGCTCCCGCGGGTGGCGGTGCAGCTCCGGCAGGTGGCGGCGCAGCACGTCCTCCCGCAGGTGGTGGCGCAGCAGGACGCCCGCGCACCCCGACGAAGACCGGCGGCTGATTCCCGCTTTACCGTTCCAACTGAAAAGCCCTCTTCCCACGAAGAGGGCTTTTTCGTTGCGTGTTCGAACCGTCCTGGTCACCCAAAGCTGCGATCAGATCGCGGCATCTGGTTTCGGCTCTCGTGCTCGTCACGCACCGTCTTGGCGAGCGTGAAGGTCTGCGCAATCGTGAAGAAGAAGGCGATGGCGACAAAGGCCTTCACCCAGGGGCTCACGGGCAGATAGGCAATGCCGACGATGCTGCCGGCGAGAGAGACGACAAAGGAAATCCACGTTTGAAGGACCCAGGCTCGCGTGTTCATGCCTTCTACACTTCACGCATTGGGCCAACACGAAACGCCTTGAAAACGATGGGGATGAGGCATGCGTGTGCACTGGATGTGCACGCACGGACAAAGGACGTCGTCAGACCCGACCGTCAAAGAGAATCGCGACATCGAGCTCGTCCTTCGAGAAGAACGTGTTCGCTTCGGCCAGTGCGAGAAGGCGTGCACTGAGGCCCTCGACATCGCCCTCCAGTGACGCGAAGGCATGCGGGTAGGGCACTTCCGAGACCTCGCCGTCCGCAGCCCAGGCATGCGCCTCTTCGATCGCCTCATCGCCCAGGGGCAGGTGCCCAACGAGGCTTGCGCCCTCATGCAGCTGAAGCAGCTCGGCGAGCTCTGAGGAAACCATGGAGTGCACTCCACGCTTGGCAAAGGCGCAGGTCCAGCGTGGCCCACATGAGAGCAAGAGCGGGCGCGCTTCAAGGATCGTATCGATGAGCGGATCGACGACATGGGCCGCACCCGGTGTGCGCGTGATGAGCTCCGCTTCCTCTTCGGTCGATGCGCGAAGCTCATCTTGCAAGAGGCCCACAAGCATCGGCTGAAGGAGCACGGCGAGCACCTCGCGCGGCACTTCCACCCGTGCGGGCTGGTCACCCACTTGAAACGCACCTTCGAAGGCGAAGTCGAGCGGGCGATGCGTCGGCAGAAGGAGCGGATGCAGTTGGCCGAGGGTGTCATCCGAACGCGTCGCGATGGGGCGCACGAGCTTGCCGTCCAGCGACGCACACCACGTCAGCCGCTCCGCGAGCGTCACGCCAAAGAGCATCGGGTCACTCAGCCCGCGCGCGCCGGGCATCGTAGGGCGCGCGTCGGGATCCACCTCGCCGCGAAGGACAAGACCCACCTCTGCCAAGTCACGAAGCTTCGTGATGCGAAGGCCTTCCTCGCTCTGAATCAGCGCCACATCGAGCGATGCCGCGAGTGCGCACGCATGACGAAAGCGGATGTGCTCGGGCGTTGTGATGGGTCCATGCAAAGGCCGCATGCGCACGGAGTCGACCTCAGTGCCATCGATCAGCGCGCGCTTCACCGAGGGCCTGCGCACGACATCCGCCGAACGAATGCCGAGCAACTCGGCGCGCAACGCCGACGCGCTCAGCCCAGCGAGCGAGGCACACGTGACCGAGGGCGCGTCCCCTGTGGGCAACCCGAAGAGGTCGACCGGACCAAGTGAGCGCACGCGCATCAAAGGCCCTTGTCCAAAAGCACAGTGAGGGCCCTCGCTTCCGTGAGCGCCGCGAGCTCTTCACCGCTCACGCCGCGATGTGCGAGCGCGCGATATCGCTCCTCGCGAAAGTTGAGCAGGCCTGGGTAGCAACGCGCGAGGGCCTGCTCGTTCGTCTCTCCAAGCTGGATGCGAAAAGCATCCTTCCAGACGATGGGCTTGGGCTTGCGCGTGTAGCGTTGCAGCAGCGTGCGATGAAGCGATTGCGGCGCTTGGATGTGCACGACGTGCGCTGCGCTGCGAAGCGCCTCCAGCACCTCTTTGCCGAGGTAGATGACGCTCCCGGTGCAGTCGATCACAAGTGGACCTTCACTCGCTTTGGCGCGCTCGATCGCTTGCAAGGTCACCTCTTTTTCGAGCGCGAGGTAGCGCGTCTCGCGCGCCTTGTAGCCCTCGCTCCACGGCATCCCCATCCAAGCGCCGATTGCATGCACGGGCGATGACGTGCCATCCAGGTCGACCATCGCGCCGAGCTTGGCGATCTCCGTGTCGCAATCGAAGCGCTGAAAGCCTTTGCCTTTGAGGCGTTTGCCCCAATGGCTTTTGCCCACGCCGGACATCCCGACGAGGGCAATGATCTCTCCATGGGGGTTCATCTCAGCAGCGCGTCCAACCAAACGAGGGGCGATCGGGCTGGCCGTACTTCGTCAGCGCGCCCTGTGGACCCACCGCATTCGGGCGCTGGAAGATCCAGTTCTGCCAGGCGCTGAGGCGCGAGAAGATCTTCGAGTCGCCTGTCTCTCCACCGGGGAAGCGCAGCGAGGCTTCCATGCCGGTGAGTGCATCGGGCGACATCGAGACGCGCTCTTCGATTGCGATGCGCACGTCGTCCTCCCAATCGATCTCGTCGGGCGCGAAGGTCACAAGGCCAAGCTCTTCCGCACGCTCGGTTGCAATCGCGCCCTTCTCCGCAAGCACCTCGTCGATGCGCGAGGGCTGGCCCATGAAGCGCACGGCAAGACGCGAGTGCGCATGGCTCATCGGGTGAATGCCGGTGTTCGCCACGGAAGTGCGAATCGAGACGGCTTCATCGTCGTCGGCGAGCATGTAGATGCGGTCTGCGGCGAGGGCCATCTCGAAGAGCGAGCCTGCGAAACACGAGCCCTGGTCGATGAGCGCGAAGAAGCTCTTGCTCGTCAGATCCAAGCGACGAAGCACGCGCGATTGAAGCGCGAGGATTTCATTGGCGAGCCAGTGATCTTTGTTCGCAAAGAGCGCTTCGTCCGTCGCGACCACAAGCTCCGCGTTGCCCGTCGTCTTCAGCACAACGATGCCGACATCGAGGTGATCGACACGCACGCGAAGGATCGCATCGTCGAGCTCGCGGAAGGCGCGAAGGGACCACTGCGCGGAGCCTCCAGCCTGAATCGCATCGGGCGTGGAAGGCGGCGCCTCGGTCGGTGCGCGCATCGTGATCGTCGCCACGCGTGCAGCTGCGTCGATGAGCAAATCGACATGATTGTAATAATATGACGTGCCCTCGATGCGCGGGACGATCGGCTCAAGCGCAATGCCCTTGCCGCGCTTGCTTGCGGGGCGCGTCTCCTCCGCGCGGGCCGAGAGAACCTTCACGCGCTCATCGATGCCCTGATCGAAGCGCGAGCGCGAGGCGATGGCATCCACAAGGCCCCACTCGACCGCGCGCTTGCCGCGAACGCCTTCGCTCGTCGTGCAAAAGACATCCGCGAGATCGCGACGCACCTTGCGCTTGTCGACGATGCGCGTGAGGCCACCGGTGCCGGGCAAGACGGCGAGGAGCGGCACTTCTGGGAGGCTCACGGCCGAGTTGCCATCGTCGATGAGGAGGATGTCGTCGCATGCAAGCGCGAGCTCGTAGCCGCCGCCTGCGCAGGGGCCGTTCACTGCGGCGAGATATTTCTGACCGGAGCGTGCGCTTGCATCCTCGATCGAGAGGCGCGTCTCGTTCGTGTACTTGCAGAAGTTCACCTTGAACGCGTGGCTCGACATGCCGAGCATGTAGATGTTGGCGCCCGAGCAGAAGACGCGTTCCACCGCTGAACGCACGACGACGACCTTCACCTCCGGGTGCTCAAAGCGAAGGCGCTGCACGGCATCGCAGAGCTCGATGTCGACGCCCAAATCGTAGCTGTTGAGCTTGAGCTCGTAGCCAGGGCGCATGCCTCCGTTGAGCTCGACGGCCATCGAGAGCGTTGCGCGTTCGCCCGCGACTTCGAGCTTCCAATGCCGATAGCGGCTCGGGTGCGTGTCGAAGGCGGTGGGCTGGGTCGAGGTCGTTGCGGTGTCGTCGGCCATGGCTTGCTCCAAACGTGGAAAGGGGGCGGATTCTGGGAGAATCCGCACGGAGAACCCTATGCGCAAGCGCACGGACGAAGCGCGCGAACGTCTCCTTGGCTTCTCGCAACAGTGCAGCACCTCCGATTGCCTCCGCGTTCGCCTCGTTTAAGAAGGCCCGATTCCATGAGCTTGCGCATCTCCGTCATCACTGCCGTCTACAACCGCGTTGATACGATTGCGGATGCGCTCGACTCGGTGCGCGCGCAAACGTGGCCGCACGTCGAGCACGTGGTGATCGACGGCGCCTCCAAAGACGGGACGACGCAGCTTCTTGAGGCGCGCAAAGACACGCTCGATGTCTTCATCTCGGAGCGCGACAAGGGCATCTATGACGCCCTGAACAAAGGCATCGCGAACGCCACGGGCGATATCGTCGGCTTCCTTCATGCGGACGATCTCTTCGCTTCGAATGACATCCTCGCGAAGGTCGCCAAGCTCTTCGAAGACCCAAGCGTCGGCGCGGTCTACGGCGACCTCGTCTACGTGAAGAAGGAAGATGTCTCGAAGGTCGTCCGCTACTGGAAGTCGGGGGCTTTCTCGAAGGCCAAGCTCGCGCGCGGCTGGATGCCTCCTCACCCGACGCTCTACCTGCGCCGCAGCATCTACCAAGAGCTCGGCGGTTTCGACACGCAGTTCCGCATCGCCGCCGACTACGACAGCATGCTGCGCTACCTCGGCAAAGGCGGCGTGAGGCCCGCGTATTTGCCCGAGGTCATGGTCCGCATGCGCCTCGGTGGAGAGAGCAATCGTTCGCTCGCGAACGTGATCAAGAAGTCGAAAGAGGACTACCTCGCGCTGAAGAAGAACGGCGTCGGCGGTCTTCCAACATTGACCGCGAAGAATCTGCGGAAGCTTCCGCAGTTTTTGGCCAAGGCAGCGAAATGAAGACCGCACTTATCACTGGGATCACCGGCCAAGACGGCGCGTACCTCGCCGAGTTTCTCCTCAACAAAGGCTACGAGGTGCACGGCATCAAGCGCCGCGCTTCGTCGTTCAACACCGACCGGATCGATCACCTCTACAAGGACCCGCACGAGAGCGGCCGGAGGCTCATCCTTCACTACGGTGATCTCACCGACGCGACGAACCTCATCCGCGTGATGCAGCAAGTGCAGCCCGATGAGATCTACAACCTCGGTGCGCAGAGCCACGTGCAGGTCTCGTTCGAGACGCCGGAGTACACGGCCAATGTCGATGCGCTCGGCACGATGCGCATCCTTGAGGGCATGCGGATTCTCGGGCTCGAGAAGAAGACGCGCTTCTACCAAGCGTCGACCTCAGAGCTCTACGGCAAGGTCGTCGAGATCCCGCAGACGGAGAAGACGCCTTTCTACCCGCGCTCGCCCTACGCCGTCGCGAAGCTGTACGCGTATTGGATCGCCGTGAATTACAGGGAGTCGTACGGCATCTACGCCTGCAACGGCATCCTCTTCAACCACGAGTCACCCCTCCGCGGAGAGACGTTCGTCACCCGCAAGATCACGCGCGCGCTCGCCCGCATCTTCCTCGGTCGCCAAGACTGCCTCTACCTCGGCAACCTTGATGCGAAGCGCGATTGGGGCCACGCACGCGACTACGTCGAGATGCAGTGGCTCATGCTTCAGCAGAAGGAAGCGGAGGACTTCGTCATCGCGACGGGTGTTCAATACTCCGTGCGCGATTTCGTGATTCGCGCAGCGAATGAACTCGGCGTGACGCTGAGCTGGCGCGGCGAGGGCGTGAACGAAGAGGGCTTCGTGGAGTCCGCACCGAGCGAGTCCTTGTTGACGAAAGGTCAACGCATCGTCGCGGTCGACCCGCGCTACTTCCGGCCCGCGGAAGTGGAGACGCTTTTGGGCGACCCGACGAAGGCCAAAGAGAAGCTTGGCTGGTCTCCCAAGATCACCTTCGATGAGCTCGTGCGCGAGATGATGCAGAGCGATTTCACGCTGGCCAAGCGCGACCTCATGCTCAACGAAGCGGGCTACACATCGCCCAAGCACGACGAGTGAACGCCATGCAGAGCCAGCCCATGGAGGAGCACGCAAAAATCTTCGTCGCAGGCCATCGTGGCCTCGTCGGTTCAGGCATCGTGCGAAGGCTGAGGGCCGAGGGGTACGAGAACCTTCTCTTGCGCACCAAGGCCGAGCTCGACTTGATCGATCAGCACGCCGTCGATGCGTTCTTTGAGCAAGAGCGCCCGACGCATGTCTTCCTCGCGGCGGCGAAAGTCGGCGGGATTCACGCGAACGATACGTATCCGGCGGAGTTCATTCGCGACAACCTCGCGATCCAGACGAACGTGATTCACAGCGCCTGGAAACACGGCGTGAAGAAGCTCTGCTTCCTCGGCTCCTCGTGCATCTACCCGAAGTTTGCGCCGCAGCCGATGCAGGAAGACGCGCTGCTCACCGGGCCGCTTGAGCCGACGAATGAGTGGTACGCGATTGCGAAGATCGCGGGCATCAAGATGTGCCAGGCCTATCGAAAGCAATATGGTTTCGATACGATTTCTATCATGCCGACCAACCTCTACGGTCCCGGCGACAACTTCCATCCGCAAAACTCGCATGTGCTTCCTGCGATGATGCGTCGCTTTCATGAGGCCAAGCGGGATGGCCTTGCGAGTGTGACGATTTGGGGGACGGGAACGCCCAAGCGCGAGTTCCTTCATGTCGATGACATGGCCGATGCGAGCGTCTTTTTGATGAAGACGTATTCGAGCCCGGAGATTGTGAACATCGGCGTGGGCGAGGATTTGCCCATCCTGGAACTGGCCGAGCTTGTCGCGCGCGCCGTGGGTTATGAGGGCGCGATACTGACCGACTCGAGCAAGCCGGACGGGACGCCACGCAAGCTGATGGATGTGTCGCGGCTTCATGCGCTCGGTTGGAAGGCAAGGATCGGCCTCGAGGAGGGCGTACGCGGCACGTACGCCTGGTACCTCGCGCATCACGCGTAGGTCGGCTCACGCCTTTTCGTTTCGTCTCTGGACGGGGCCAGGTAGCATCCAAGCGTGTTCTCTTCGTCGAAGCTCCAGGTTCTTCTGATCGCGTCTGCGCTGGGCGGGTTCGCCATGGCCTCGACGTCGACCGCTGCCGCGCAAGAGGAGGTGCGTCAGCAAGCGTTTGACCTCCAGCTCTTCACGCCCACGGCAGCACCGGGCGCGTCGTTTTTGATCGAGCGGCCAGAGCCTCTGCGCCACCTCTCGTTCTCCGTCGGTCTCTCGCTCAATGGCGCGCTGAATCCCTTCGTGCGTCGCGCAGCTGACGGATCCGTGCTCCCCGTGGTCAACTCGCTCTTTCAGGGCGAGGTGCTTGCCGCGCTCGGCCTCTTTGAGTTCATTGAGCTCGATCTCGCGGTGCCGCTCGTGCTCGGCTCGGCTGTTGCGAACTCGCCTGAAGGGCCCGACCTCTACGGTGCGCTCGGCGACCTTGCGGTGGGCGCATCGGACCTCCGCGTGAGTGCGAAGGTGCCTCTCTTGCGGGGTGATTTCGCGTTGGCTGCGCGGGTGCAGATGAATCTCCCGCCCTGTGTTGGAGCGAGCTGTGCGGACATGCCGTGGTTCGCTTCGACCCGTTACTGGACGCTCTTCCCGAGCTTGATTGCGGCCGGCACGCTCGGGCCCGTGCGCATCTCGGGCGAGCTTGGCTACCGCATGCGACAGCGGCGTGAGATCGGAAATTTCATCCAGGACGATGAGATCCACACGGGCCTCGGCCTGAACTGGTCTGTCATTCCTGAGCTTGCGTTGATTGCGGATGCGCAGTTCCGGGTTGGGCTTGGGAGCGTCTTTGCCGGGCGCCCGTTCTCTTCCAGTGAGTTCCCCTTTGAGGTCGACGCGGGCGCGCGCATCACGGCCTCAGACTCGTTCTCGATCGATCTCGGAGTCGGAACCGGTCTTCAATCCGGCTACGGCGCGCCCCAATTCCGTGGCTTTGCGATGGGCCGAATCCGCATCGATGCGAGCTCTTGCGCAGGTGGACCGGAGGACCACGACGGCTTCATGGACGGCGATTTCTGTCTCGACCCAGACAACGATTCGGATGGCGTAGAGGACACGATCGACCGCTGTCCGAACGATGCCGAGGACGCTGACGGCTTCCTCGACGACGATGGATGTCCCGAGCTCGACAACGACGGCGATGGCGCACCGGACACGACGGACTCCTGCCCCGCGCAGTCGGAGGATGACGACGAGTTCCAGGACGACGATGGCTGTCCTGAGCCCGACAACGACGAAGACGGCGTGCTCGATGGCGACGATCAGTGCCGCATGGATCCGGAAGATGACGATGACTTCCAGGATGAAGATGGCTGCCCGGAGCCAGGCCCGCGCGCCATCCCCGTGACGGTCTCCGACACGCGCATTCTGATTGGCGAGACCATCTACTTTGAGTTCGACACGGAGATCATCCGACCGGTGAGCTACCCGCTTCTCGACCAGGTTGCGGAAGTCATCGGCACGCTCTCGCCGGGCCTGCGCATTCGCGTCGACGGGCACACCGACAACCAAGGTGCTGAGTCGTACAACATGGACCTCAGCTTCCGACGTGCGCGTGCGGTGGTGGAGTACTTGGCGAGCCGTGGTGTGGCGCGCGACAGGCTTGAGTATCGCGGCTACGGAGCGACGCACCAGGTGGCCCCGAATGACTCGCCGCAAGGGCGCTCATTGAATCGCCGTGTCGAGTTCACGATTCTCCAGCCTGGTGAGACCGTCTCGCGCGAGCGGAGAAGGTAGCCTTGGCGGGTTCGCGTCGTCGTTCGAGTGCATGGCTCGGAGCGCTCGCCGCGAGCGTGCTTGGGTTGAGCTCAGCAGGATGTACCTCGGCGCCGCTCTCACCGACCGACACGCTGCATCAGCTTGCGGTCGCGCTGCGCGGTGGCGATGCCCAGACTGCGTATGCGCTGATGTCGCGGCGCTATCGTGATGAGGTTTCGTTCGAGGCGTTTGAGCACTACCTCGCGAGCTATCCCGAGGAAGTGCAGGCGACGGCCGATGCGCTCGATGCGCCGCGCGAAGTCGTCGAAGAGGCGACCGTGAACTGGGCCGAGGATGAGTCGCTCTTGCTGCGTCGCGAGGGCGATGATTGGCGCCTCGTCACTGACGTCGCGGACTACTACGGACGTCGCACGCCGCGTGAGACCGTGCGGACCCTGCTGCGCGCGATCGAGCATCATCGCTATGACGTCATCGTGCAGTTGATGGTCGAAGCCGAGCGCGGGACGACAACGGCCGAGGCGTTGCAAGCCGAGTGGGAGGGGCCTAGCCGCGAGGAGACAGCGCGCCTTGTGAGTGCGCTTCATGAGGCGCTTCGCTTGGGCACGTTGGAAGAGCATGGCGACCGCGCGGTGCTTCCCTACGGCGACCGCTTTCGGATGGTGCTGACACGCGAGGCCGGCGTCTGGTGCATCGAAGACCCTGAGTAGTCGACTGAAGCAGACGGCGACCGCGCCTATGCTATCGATATGATTGAAACCGTATAGAGATACTGTTTTAATGTGGCGTGGTAGCGCCCCGCGCTGAATTCGGCGTTGAGGCGATCTTTTTCGCGCAACGCTCTCGGGCAGCGGCCGATAGCCCCTCCACTCGACACTTCTTGTTGTGTCTGTTAGCCCAGGCCCTTCTGGCTGGATGGAGGTTCCCGATGAAGTTGATCCACGTTCTCCCCCCAACGCTTGCTGCACTGCTGACCCTCGCGGCAGGTTGCCCACCTGGTGATGCTTGTCCCACAGGGTCTGTCCCAACCTCGGACGGGCGTTGCGTTTTGGGTGAGCCTGATGCCGGTGCTGACGCGCTCACGCTCGACGCAGCGGTGTTGCCGTCCGATGCATTCGCCCCCGACGCATTCTCACCCGATGCATTCCTCGTCATTCCGGATGGCTGCATTCCAGTCGAGTATTGGAATGACAACGACGCCGACGGCTTCGGCGACATGACCATGGCGTCGATTCGCGCGTGTGTTCCGCCGTCTGGCTACGTGACGAACAATACGGACTGCAACGATGCTTGTGCCGCATGCCACCCGGGTCGCACCGAGGTTTGCGATGCGCGCGACAACGACTGCAATGGCAGCGTGGATGAGGGCGTGACCACGCGCTTCTTCCGTGATCAGGACACTGACGGCCACGGCGATGCTTCGATGGCGATGACCGCATGCGCGGCGCCTGTTGGCTACGTGGCCTCGTCGGACGACTGCGATGACCGCTGCGCTGCATGCTTTCCGGGCAATCCCGAACGCTGCGACATGCTCGACAACAACTGCAGCGGGGCGATCGATGAGGGAGTCCAGACGACCTACTACCGTGATGCCGACGCAGATGGGCATGGCCTGCTCTCTTCGCCGATGAGTGCGTGCGCGTTGCCATCGGGTCATGCGACGACGAGTGATGACTGCAATGACGCGTGCGCCTCGTGCTTCCCGGGCGGCACGGAGGTTTGTGATCTCACGGACAACGACTGCGACGCGTCGATCGACGAGGGTGTGCAGACGACGTTCTATCTCGACGCTGATGGCGACGGGCGCGGCAATGCCTTGGTCTCGATGGCCGCATGTACGGCACCGATGCGCTACGTCACGTCGCAGGACGACTGCAACGATATGTGCGCGACGTGCTTCCCTGGCCGCGCCGAGGTCTGCGACATGCGGGACAACGACTGCAACATGCTCGTTGATGATCGCGTCGGGCCAATCTTTTATCGCGATATGGACAGCGACGGACACGGCCTGAGCACGATGCCGCTGCAGTCCTGCGCGATGCCTGCTGGATACGTTGCATCGTCGGACGACTGTGACGATGGCGCGATGTCGACCTATCCCGGGGCGCCGGAGCAATGCAACGCTGTGGATGACAACTGCAACGTGGTGCGCGACGAGACCTTCACCTGCATCCGCAACGAGCTGCAGACGTGCACCACGACATGCGGAACCACTGGCTCTCGCGTGTGCAGCGCAACGTGCACATTGCCGGCCTGCACCCCGCCGACAGAGACCTGCAATGGCATGGATGACGATTGCGACACGTACGCGGATGAGAGCCTTCGGGCATGGGTCGGTCCAGCCAACGCCGGTGTGACCACACAGCGCGTGGAGCTGCTGGCGACTCCTACTGGCTACGTGCGCATCCTGAGCCGTGCGACGGGCATCTATGCACAGGCGTACAACACGAGCGCTGTGGCGACAGGTTCCGAGGTCTTTCTTGGTGCTGCAGAGCAGGAGTTCGCCGCAGCGGTGAGTGGGTCGACGCTGCACCTTGCGACGCGAAACAGCGGTGCCATCACCGGACGTGCCTTCAGCCTTCCTGCGTTCGCCCTCACAGCGACAGGCACGGTGTTTACCAGCGAGTTCCCGGGCGGCCTCCGGCTCCTTGCGAACAGCAGCAACGTTCTCGTGCTCTACGGTGATGGCACGTTGCGCGCGGTGAGCCGGAGCGCGACTTGGACCGGTTCCAGCGCCGAGCGCTCTTTCGGCAGCGACACGGGGATGGATGTTGTCACTGAGTCGACCTCGAACGCGCTTGTGGTCGCGAGCAATGGCTCAAGCGTGGAGACGTGGCGCGTGCCGATGAGCGGCGGCACACCGACGTTGATGTACAGCTGGCTCTTTGGGGGAGCGACTCAGCTACTCAATCCGCAGATTGCTGTCGGACGAGGTAGCGACGCAGCCATGGCGGTCGGTGTACTTGTGCACGTCAGCCCGACTGCGGGTGGCGCGAGCGTGCGCTTCTTGATGATGAAGCCGAACGCCGCCGGCACGGCCTTGGTTCAGAACGGATCAGTCATCCTCGAATCCGTGGGAGCGTTTGGCACCACGAGCCCAGGAACGATGGATTTGACCGTTGCCGGCGGGCGTTTTGTCGGCTCGTGGATGGTCTCGAGCGGCCTCGCGTGGCGCGTCGGCGATGTGCAGCCGATCGCGGGTGCACCTGTCGGGGCGATGACGAGCATCAGCCTCGGCACCTCGACGACGACGAGCCCGAGCACGTCGATCGCCACAGTGGGCTCTCCCTCGGGCGCGGTGCTGGCGCTGCATGGTCGAACACTCGCCCCGAACCTCTCGCGCACATGGTTCCGCGGCTGCCCTTGAGCTGAACCTCTCACGATGAAAGGGCCCGTCTCGCAGGAGGCGGGCTCTTTTGCGTGCGCGCTACTCCTCAGGCGTTGGCTCGGATGCAGGCTCTTGTGCTTGCGCGCCGCTCCACCGCGGACGCTCGGGTTCGTGTGCGCCGCCACGTGTCAGCTCGCGAAGGATCTCGGTCGCGTAGGCGCCCGCAGGGAGCGTGAACGAGACGCGGACGGCATCCCCCTCAAGCGCGACCGCGCCCTCTTGGATGAGCACACGGTACGCGCGGCGTGTGCCTGCACCCGCTTGCTTCACACGTTCAAGCTTTGTCTGATCGAGACCGAACGCGCGCATCGCCTCCTCTTCACGGGCCTTTGCCTCGCGCTCGGGCCACTTCATCTCGGCGCCGAGCATGGGGCCCGTTGCACTGACCTCGAGTCGGTCCGCACGGGCCTGAACCTCGGCGACATCGTCGGCGATGAAGAGGCCGCCTGAGTCCTCTTTGCGAACGAGATCACCGTCGAGGATCTTGCTCAGCTCGTTGCGTTCCACGCGTGCGGCCAAGAGTGAATTGAACACGGCCGATTGAAGCGCGGAGACGAGGAGCTTCTTCTCGAAGGGCTTGAAGGGCGCTCTACCGCCATCGACGATCCAGGCCTTGGCGCGTTCGACGTTGTCGCCACCGCGACCAAAGCGCTGAACGCCATAGAATTGCGGGGCGCCGTGTGTGCAGAGCCAGCGCATCGTGCTTTCCAAATCTGAAAAGCGTGCGGCATCGACGTCACGAAGACGCAGCACAAAGCGGTTGCCGTGGAGGTGTCCGGTTCGAAGCTTGTTGTTGTGACGCGAGACCTCAAGCACGCGGATGCCAGGCTGCACTTCGGCAAGTGATGCGAGGGCGCTCTCGGTGCTGCGCTGGGCTGCCTCTGCGGGTCGCAGATCAGGGCGCGGCTCGCGGTGGAGAAAGCTTGCCCACTGGCGCGTCACCGCGTGCTTGTCTTTGAGCCCGGCCCAACCAGCATCGCGAATCGGGCTTCCAAGAACGCCAGCGATCGCACGGACGGCTTGCTCTGTGTCGAGCCCGCGTTTCTCGAAGTGCACGTAGAGATGCTCGCCTGCGCCGTTGGGCAAATAGGCTGGCAGCTCCTCCACCTCGAAGTCTTCGGCGCTCGCCTTGAAGATGGCATCGATGGGTGTGATGGCCGGCGCGGCGAAGGGGAGTCCTTGTTGCATGGGCGCACGATGACATGTGCGGAATGAAACGACCGTAGACGAAGAGTCGGCGGCTCTCGTAGAGTCCTCTTGTCTTCGATGTCCGAAGGCGACCACCGAAAGTCGAGGCGGGGTGAAACCCAGCTCGCGTCGAGACCGCGTCCGAGCCGAAGCGACCCGGATGCTATCCGCGGGCGCCAAGGGGAACGTTTTCCCAGGTGGGACCGCGTCGATCTCGTTTCGCGATGCGGATGGGACGCTCCACTTCGTGGAGAGCGCAGGCGGCCACTTGGAGCCGCTCGGCGCATCCGTGCGTGTGGAGTCGATGTACGACGTTGCGTCGCTTACCAAGCCCGTGTTCGCGACGATTTGTTTTCGGCTCGCAGAGCGTGGTGCCATCTCGCTGGATGCGCGCGTCGACGAGATGCTCAACGACGCGAAGGGCACGCCGGCTGGGCCCTCAACGCTGCGGCAGCTGCTCTCGCATCGCGGTGGCGTGGCGGCGTGGGGCGGCCTCTACCTCGACGTACCCTCTGAGCCGGGCACGACGGCAACACGACGCTGGTTTGTCTCGGAGGCGCTGCGAAGGCCGAGCGAGGCTGCGAAGGGCACCGTCACCTACAGTGATCTTGGTTACATGATCGCGGCCGAGATGGTCATGCGCGCGACCAAGCAAGACCTGCCGACGCTCTTGCAGAACGAGATCGTGAACCCGCTTGGCATCACGGCCACAGAGCTTGTGTATCCGTCCGCCGGGCCCATCACCCTCGACTTCAAGAAGCGCGTTGCCGCAACGGAGCGCGACGAGTGGCGCGGCGTGATGGTACGCGGCGAGGTGCACGACGAGAACTGTGCGGCGCTTGGCGGCATCAGCGCGCACGCGGGCATCTTCGCGACGTGCAAGGCGTTCGGCATCTTCGCCCGTGCCGTCCTCGATGCAACGACAGGGCGCGGCGCAGGCTTTCTCACGAGCCCAACGATGCGCAACGCGCTCTTGCCGCTTCCGAACGGCTCTCATCGCGTTGGGTGGGATTCGAAGAGCGCAGTGAATAGTTCCGCGGGCAAGCGCATGAGCACCTCGGCGTTCGGCCATCTCGGCTTTACGGGCACGTCGATCTGGTGTGACCCGGTCACCGACATCGCGGTGGTGCTGCTCACCAATCGTGTCTGCCCAGGCCGTGCAAACGAGCGCATCAAGGGCTTTCGCCCCGCGTTTCATGACGCGCTTGTGCACCTGATCACATCGCCCGAGTAACGCTCACGCCTTGCGGGGCTTCTTGTCTTCGAGCTCGCGCAGTCGATCACCGAGACGACCGAGCACGGCATTCGAGGTCGCGTTGCGTGCTGCGCGGGCGATGGCGCTGTGGTCACCGAGGATGACGGCAAGGCGTTTGGCGCGTGTGATCGCGGTGTAGAGCAGAGGCCGCGTGAGCATGACGAATTGGCTGCGATGCAGGATGAGCACGACCGCCGGAAACTCCGAGCCCTGGCTCTTATGGACGGTTGCGGCGTATGCGAGCGTGAGGCCCTCGAGCTCGTCGTCTCGGTAGCTCACGGCGCGTCCATCGAACGACACGTACGTGACGCCATCCACGATGCGATCCACCCAGCCGATGTCGCCATTCCAGACCTCGCGCTCGTAGTCGTTGGCTGTCTGCATGACTTTGTCGCCCGTGCGAAAGCGACCGCGGCCAGCCTTCGGAACGAGCTCGTTTTGCAGGAATGCGTTGAGCGCCTCGGTGCCGAGCGGTCCCTTGCGCATCGGGGTCAACACTTGGACATCGCGCAGCGGGTCGAGGCCGTAGGCCGTGGGGATGCGTTTGAGCACATCGCGAAGCTTGTCGAGTGCGCGCTCAGGCTCGCCTGCTTCCACGAAGAAAAGATCGCCAGGGCCCTTCTCGCCGCGCGGTGAAGTCTCGGGCGCTTGGCCTTTTGCGATCGCATGGGCGCCGCGCACAATCGCTGATTCTTCTGCCTGTCTGAACACGCGATCGAGACGCACAACCCGCACGATCTCGGAGCGCAAGAGTTCGCGAAGGACGTGCCCTGCGCCGACCGGCGGAAGCTGATCAATGTCGCCGACAAAGACGAGTGTCGCCGAGGGCGGGACAGCGCGCACAAGCGCCGCGCCCAAGCGCACATCGAGCATCGATGCTTCGTCGATGATGATGACCTCGCCCTCGATCGGATTGTCTGCATCGCGTGCGAAATCCGCGCTCCCCGGGTTCCACTCAAGCAAGCGATGAAGTGTCTTGGCCTCGCGACCTGTGGCCTCACTCATGCGCTTGGCTGCACGGCCTGTGGGCGCCGCAAGAACGATCCTTCGACCGAGCGCTGCGTGCACGGCTGCGAGTGCACGAATCGTCGTTGTCTTGCCCGTACCGGGGCCGCCCGTGAGCACGAGCAAGCCACTCGTGAGGGAGACCTCGACAGCCTCCTTCTGCTTGGTCGCAAGCGTCGTTGTGTGCTCCAAGAGATGCGGCTTGGCATCGCTCGGCATGGGCCTTGGTGCAGTACGCGCGGTGAGCCCCTCAGCGAGGTCGGACTCCGCGCCGTGAAGCTCGCGCAAGAAGACATCCTCGCCTTCGAAGACGACCAGATCCGCAGTGGCGAGGGCCTCGACGGAGGGCTTCGCGAGGGACGCATCCACGCCCAAATTCGTGAGCCCTTCGGCGACGCGCGCGAGGGGCAGATACGTGTGCCCCTCCTCGGATGCGCGGGCGAGCACATGGAGCGTTGCACCGCGCGCACGACGCGGGTCGCTGTCCGAGAAGCCGAGCTCTTTGCCGATGCGATCGGCCGTGAGAAAGCCGATGCCCGCGATGGTCTCGGTGGCGAGGTAAGGGTCCTCTTGAAGCTGCGATGCGGTGCGTGCGCCAAAGCGTGCGTAGAGCTTGCGCGCGAGCGCGGGGCCGAGCCCCAGGCCTTGCAGGAAGGCGAGACTGTCGGCCTCACCCCGTCGTGCTTTGACGGCCTCGGCGAGCGCCTTGCCGCGCTTGCCGCCCATGCCCTTGATCTCCTTGAGGCGGCCGCTCTCTTTGGTGATCACATCGAGCGTACGCGCTCCGAATTTGTCGACGACACGCTGTGCGAGTTCCGACCCGACGCCGCGCACAAGGCCGCTTGCAAGGAAGCGCGCGATGCCGCCTTGCGAGGAGGGCAGCACCGGCACGAACGACTCGACACGGAAACGCTCGCCGTGCGTTGGGTGTTTTTCAATGCGCCCCGTGAAGTGCACCGGCTCACCCAGACGCACGTTGGCGATGTCGCCGATGAGCACGATGGGCTGACCGTTCGGCTGCCTTCGCGCGTTGAGCACGGCGAATGTTCCGTCCTTGGCGACGAAGCGTTGAAGGTCGGCCTCCGCCAGCAGCACCTCGTTCTTGGGCGCGCGCTCGATGCCCGACAGAGTTGCTTGTGGAGGCCGTGAATTCACCGCGAGGTCAGCCAATAAACTCTTCATCGTCCCGGAGTGCAAGCCGCGTAGTCGAACGACTCAGGCACATCGCGCCGCATCGGCACCTCTTCGCGTCGAATCACGCACCGGTCTTCGAAGCCCTCCATCGCGGGAACGAATGCGAGTCGCCTCTGCATCGCGTCGCGCAAGTAGAGCGCTTCGCCGCGGTTGGTGATCCCCGAGGAGACGATCGTGCGACCTACGCGAATCAGCGTCGCGCCTGGGAGCACACCCGCAGCGTCCGGGTCGAACGCATCGCCCACCAAGAGCACGTGCTCACCCGGGAGCAGCATCCGATCGGAGCCGATGTCCGTCCCCTCGGCATCCATGCGATCGGCGATATGAAGCCCCTCAAGCGATGCCTCCTCGTCGCCAACATTCTGCAGCTCGACCCACTCCTGTGCGGGCTCATCACCGCTTGGGTTCGCGCAGACTTCTCGGATCACGATCGGTGCAAGTGCCGCGTGTGTCGTGACCGGAATCTCTGTGCGCAGTGCCATGCCAGAGAGCGACGTCATCGTGATCGTTGCGGGTGTGCGCATGCCTGGCTGCAGCGCATCGAGCGCGAGCTCAACATCGCCTCGGGGTGCGAGCGCACGCACGATGCGGTCTTCAACCGTGAGCTCCACGCGTGAGGGCGTGTCGAGGGAGAGCGCGAGTGACCATGTTTGGTCCGTTTGCAGCACGCAGCCCCAAGGCGTGGCGATCTCGTCGATGGGACATGAGGTCGGGATGCGCGCGTGAGGCGCGTAGGCGGCGTCTTCACCCGTTGCGAACGTGAGCACGAAGGGTGGGACATCGGCACCGCGCCGATCGCGGAGACGGCGCACCGCAATCTGATGCTCCGTGCGTGGGTAGAGCGCATGCGGGAGCAGCCAACGCACGCACGTGCCGCCCTCGAATCCAAGCGCCTCGCAGGGCACTTCTGCGAGCTCGCCGCGCACCTCTCCACCCTCGGATGTGAGGAGCACGAACGCGTCGCTGAGGTCGACTTCCCCGTCGAGCTGCAGCGAGACCTCGTGAAGCTCCAATGGCACGCGTGCAGTTCCCTCCGCGGGCCACGAGGCGATCACGCGAGCGCCTCCATCCGGCCCATCGAGGACGTGAAGAGGCCACACCGATGCGTTGCTGATGCGACCGTCCTCACCTCGCGTGATGGCAACCATCGACCAACGCGAGTTAGGCTCGGCATAGAGCGAGGAGGTCAGCCGCAGGTGATCGCCCGAGGGCGCGATGTTGAGCGGAATCGCTTCTGCGACAAGGCGTTCCGAGAGACGACGTGCACGCAGGTCTGCGTCGCGAAGCGCATCCAGTGCCGCAGGAAGGAGCAGCACTATGTCTGCGCTTGCGGGGCGCAGATCAAACTCAACATGCCTTGCGAGCGCATCCAGCGGGAGTTCCATACCGTTCGCATCGAACGCATGCAGCGAGGCCTCTTCTGGCTCCCAAGCATCGAATGAACGCGCATCTCTCCGCGGCCCCACCTCCGGGAGGATCGGAGGCTCAAAGCAAGCGGCCTCCATCGCGATGAACATGCCTAAACCAACGACGCTCGCGCGCCGTGCCCATGATGTATTGAACATGCCCGCCCTATCGAAGGGTCGCCTGCGCCGTTGCGTCGAAAGTGCGCATCGCCCTCAAAATGCGTCGGGTGGAAGAGGCCCACCCTCGACGCGTGTTCAGCGCGAAATTCGAACGCGCCGAGAGCGCGTGGTATCGGCCCTGCCGCCTTCACTCGGAACCCTGACCCAGACGCATTGATCTCATGTCGAAAAAGAAGCGACGCAAGAGCAGCCCCCCGAGTGCGCCACCTCCCGCCCCGAGGCCCTCGGACGAGGCACTGCCATGGCTCTCGGACGCGGAGCTCGCATCCGAGGAGAGTGCATTCGAGTCCACGCCGACGGTGATCGTGCAGCAGCGCATGATCGTCGGTGCACGCCCAGAAGCGCTGCCGCTTGAGCATCACGCGGACTTGAGCGCGGCGCTCGCGCAGTTTGGTGAAGTGACAACGGATGCGCGTGAGGCAACGCCTCCGATGGCGCCCTACAGCGACTTCCAGATCCCCGAAGACACCAAGGTTGCTGAGCCTGAGCCTGTGCTGAGCCTTCCGCCTGAAGCGCCGCGCAATTGTCGCGTGCTTGCGGTCGGTGGCAGCAAAGGTGGCGTGGGCAAAAGCGTCTTTGCGGCGAACACGGCGATCTACCTTGCGAGCATCGGAAGGCGTGTGCTCATCGTCGATGCGGACCGCGGCGGGGCGAACCTTCACACGCTCGTCGGAGGCCCAGCACGCGGCCAGGTCGGTCGCTTTCCGACGGCTGTGCCTGGGCTTGAGTTGCTCGTCACAGGCGTGGATGGCGCCCCTGGTGCGCCACGTCGATCACCGCGTTTGATGAAGCTCTTGAGCGACCTGCGACAAGAGCCGCTCGACTATGTCGTGATCGACCTTGGAAGCCTCACAAGCCGCACACACATTGATGCCTTCCTCGCGGCCGATGCGACTGCGTTCATCACACTCCCCGAGCCCACTGCGCTCGAGGGGACGTATCGATTTCTCTCCCGCGCATTTCTGCGCGTGGTGCTCCGCGATCTCCCGCGCGGGGATGATCGAACGACGGTGATCACCTGGGCGCGCAAGCTTGGTGGGGCGCCCTCACCGCTCGATCTCTGGCGCGCACTCGATGATGACGCGCATCCGGTGGCCGACCTCGTGCGCGAGAAGATGGATTCGTTCCATCCCGCGCTCGTCCTCAATCAGACGCGGCTTCGTGCGGACCTCGAAGTGGGCGATGCACTCAAGACTGTGGTGCGAAGGCGCTTTGGCCTGACGCTCGAATACCTCGGCCACATCGAGCACGACGACACGGTGTGGAGTGCAGTGCGCGCGCGCAAGCTCTTGCTCATCGAGAGCCCTGGAACGAAGGCTGCGAAGAACGTCGAGAAGATCGCCCGTCGCATCCTCGCGATCGAATCGGGCAAGCTCAAACCGGCGCATCGCATCGTGCCTGCGGAGAGCCATCACGACCTGCTCGAAGTCGAGCGCGGCGCGACCGAAGAAGAGGTGCGTCGCGCGCACAAACGCGTGCGTGAGATCTTCTCTGCCGATGCACTCGTCTGCTACTCGCTCTTCACCGATGCTGAGCTGGAGCATGTGCGCACGCGCATCCAAGAGGCATTCGATGTGTTGCTCGATCCGCTGCGTCGACGGCCTTACGAACTCTCCGTTTTTCCGGACTCGGCCGATCACGAAGTGCCGCGCAGCACACGCGAGCTCGATGATGAGCCGCTGCCTCCAGCGCCTGAGATCACACCCGACTCAGATTTCACTGGCGCGTTGCTTCGGGCCGTCCGGCAGAGCCGCGGGACGCGTCTCGAAGAGATCAGTCAGAAGACAAAGATCGGCTTCAGCTATCTCGCAGCGATCGAGAACGACGACTACGCGGCACTGCCCGCCGCGGTCTACGTGCGAGGGTTTGTGAGCGAGCTTGCCAAGTTCTTGAAGCTCGACCCGACGCAGGTGAGTCGCACCTATGTGCGTCGCTTCCGTCGCTACCTCGATGAACGACAAGGGAAGGGCAGCTGATGCAACGGGAAGCGGAACTTGTGCTCGCCTCGGCGTCTCCGCGAAGACGCGAAATCCTCTCCACGCTTGGCATTCCGCACCGTGTGGAGGTTGCGGACATCGATGAGTCGACGCGTGCAGGCGAGAGCCCGCATGACTACGTCGCGCGCCTCGCCGCTGAGAAGGCACGTGCCGTTGCAGCGCGCTCGCAAGCACACGCGTTTGTGCTCGCGGCGGATACGACGGTCGTGCAAGGCGATGCAATTCTGGGCAAGCCCGCGTCCGATGCCGAGGCCAAGCAGATGCTGCAGTCGCTCATGGGGCGCACGCATGAGGTGCTCACTGCGATCGCCGTGCATCGAAGCGGGAACCCCGAGGTCTCGCGTGTGCAGGTCGTTCGCACCGCGGTGACGTTTGTCTCCGCGAGCGAGCCTGCGATCGACCTCTACGTCGCCTGCGGTGAGGGCCGCGACAAGGCCGGGAGCTATGCCGTACAGGGCCGCGGGATGGGCTTTGTGTCTGCGCTTCAAGGCAGCTACTCGAACGTGGTCGGCCTGCCCGCCGCGGAGACGATCGCGCTCTTGCTCGAGGTCGGTGCGCTCCCATGTTGGCCACTCGGGGCGACGCCATGAGCTCGATCGCCTCGCGCCTTCAAGCTGTTCACACGCGCATCGCGCTGGCTGCCGAGCGTGCGCAGCGCCCACGGCAAGACATCACCCTCGTCGCTGTCTCCAAGACGATGCCCGCGAGCGACCTACGCGAGGCGTATGCGGCAGGTCAGCGCATCTTTGGAGAGAACTACGCCCAGGAGGTTCGAGAGAAGGCGGAGCAGCTGCGCGACCTCGTCGACTTGCAGTTCCACTTCATCGGTCGCCTTCAGCGCAACAAGGTGCGTGATGTGGCGCCAACGGGCGCGCTCATTGAGACGATCGACTCGCTGCGTCTGGCCGATGAGCTCGCCAAGCACGGGACTTTTGGGGGCAAGCCGCGCCCTGTGTTCATTCAGGTCAATGTCGCCAAAGAGCCGCAAAAATCAGGCTGTTTGCCAGAAGAGCTGAGGTCACTTGTGCTGCATGTGCGCGCGATCAAGTCGCTCTCGCTGCGAGGCCTGATGACGATTCCGCCACACGACGATTCGGCAGAGGCATCACGTCCACACTTCCGCGCGCTGCGCCTTCTGGCGCTTGAGCACGTCGGCACCGAGGCCTGCCTCTCGATGGGCATGAGTGCCGACCTTGAGGTCGCAATCGAAGAGGGCGCGACACATGTGCGCGTGGGGACGGCCATCTTCGGCGCGCGAACGTAGCCCTGCGCCTTGCGCACACGTGCCTGGAGCGCGTAGCGTTTCGGGATGCGGATGAATGGGCAAAAGCAGTTCTCGATTTCTTCGTTGGTGTGTTTGGCGGCGATGGGATGCGGTAGCCGCGGCCCCATCTACTCCGACTTGCTTCCGCGTCAGGATGCGGGCGTCGATGCGAGCGCGCCGCGCGACGCGCATGACGTCGACGCGGGTGTCGACCCAACGTGCCCTCTGTCGCCCTTCTCGGAAGGCTTCTCGGGTGGGCCGGTCAACAGCATCTCGCGTGATCTGCGCCTCGGTGAAGCCTCGCCCGTGGTCTATGCAACGAGCGCCAATCGCCTCTACCGAAGCGACGATCGAGGTGCGACGTGGATGCTGCGCAGTGAGCTCGAGGTGGCGGCGTATGAGGTCGCCTATCCAGCGACTTCCACCGAGCTGCTGCTTGGCACGAGCGACGGTGTCTACATCTCGCGCGACGAGGGACGCACCTTCGCGCCCTACGCGCTCCAAGGCCTCGCGATAAGTGCGCTTGTCACGCATCCAACCGAGCCCGCACGCGTCTTTGCCTCGGTGAACGGCCTTGGGCTCATGCGCTCCTCCGATGGTGGCCAGAACTGGGGCCCGTCGAGCGTGGGCCTAGCGAATGAGTTCGTCTGGCATTTCTCACCCGACCCACGCGACCCGGGTGTGGTGATCGCGAGCTCGATTCTCTTCGACGATGCGACAGGCGGTTGGACGACGCGGGGCCGTGTGCTTCGCACCGACGATGGCGGTGTGCGTTGGTACGCGGTCGCGGAGGATGTGGGCGCGACCTTCGATCTCCGTCGCTGCGCAGCGAAGCCCAACGTGATGTACGCGAGCCATCAGCTTGGCCTCTCCATGTCGATCGATGGCGGACGCACGTTCACGCCCACAGCGCTGACCGGCGGCGGTGTGTTTGGCATCGAGGTGACGGGCGAGAATTGCGAGAACGTCAGCGTCCTTCTGCTGCCTCCCTCGGGGCCTTTTGGGCTCCACATCTCACGCGACGGCGGGGCGACCTTCGAGGGCCCCTTTGTCGAGGGCTACACCAACTCACGCACCCCGCGTTCGCCCTTCACGCTCCTCTCCACGGGTGGCAGCGAGCTGCTCATTCGCCCGAATTCCGGCCTCTTCCTGAGCGAGAACGAGGGACGCTCGATGCGTCCTGTGGGCTCGATGCAGTCGGTCGCGATGCGTGATCTCGTCAGCTCGAATGGTCACCTCTGGGCCTCGACCTGGGGCAGTGGACTCTGGGTGCTCGATGCCAACACCGCGCGCTGGGAGCGGACACCGGCCGATGTCTACGGCGAGGATTACGCGCTGGGCGTGCTTCCCATCACGGGCGATATG
The DNA here is from genome assembly GCA_044373065.1 of Sandaracinaceae bacterium. Classification (GTDB taxonomy): domain Bacteria; phylum Myxococcota_A; class Polyangia; order Polyangiales; family Sandaracinaceae; genus JAFLCL01. The sequence continues at coordinate 1,849 of JBILQT010000027.1, read as the reverse complement.
ACGTCGGGCCTTGGCTATGTCGGCAGCTGGGGCCCCATCTATCGCCGCAATGCAGGGCGCAGCTTCGAGGCCGTGGCCGAGACGGCGTACAACGCGTTTGGCCTCGCGCAGCTTCGCGATGGCAACATCCTCGCGGCCACGCAGACAGGCGGCATTCGGCGTAGTGAGGACGGCGGCGTCTCGTTCATCGACTCCAGCCTGGGCGTCACGCCGTGGACCACACCGGTGGGCGATGTGCGCGATTTCCGCACGCTGATGGAGGTGCCAGGGACGACGAACGTGGTGCTCGCAGGTTCGGCAGGTGCGGGCATCTGGCGCAGCGTCGACAACGGCTACCGCTGGACGCAGACGTCGCAGCGCGTCGGCATCGTCATGCGTTTTGTGCATGACGGCGCGCGCAGTTATGCGCTGACTGAATCAGACGGAATCCTCGTGAGCGACGACCAGCTCAACTGGCGGCCGCTCAATGAAGGGCTTGTCTCGCTCCGAGGTTCCGGGCTCGCCGTCGATGACGTATCCGGGCGCGTCTTTGCCGCGCTCGGTGGCGCTGTGTACGAGCTCGACAAGAGCGTGGATCCGCCCCGTTTTGAGCCGTTTGGCGCATCGTGCCGCGTTCAAGGCGCGGGACTTCTCTCCGTTGCCGATCGGCCCGATGGACGCTGGCTCTTCGTCAGCACAGGTGCCGACGGTTTCTATCGCGCGCCGCTCTGAGCCTCGGCTCCCCAGACGAAAGGTCCGCAGAAGCATCTCTTCTGCGGACCTTTTTCGTTGGCCTTCTGCGCGCGATTTCTACCAGCGACCCTGAATGCGCTGAATGAAATCATATGGATATCCGAGCTCAAATCCGCTGGCCTCTTCGAGCGTCTTCAGATGCTCTGCGCTCAGCTTCACCTCGGTTGCCTTCACGTTGTCATCGACTTGGGCGACCGTGCGTGCGCCGAAGATCACCGACGAGACCGCGCGCTTCGAGAGAAGCCAGGCGAGCGCCACCTGCGACGCCGAACTGCCCGTCTCACTCGCCACTTGCTTCACTGCGTCGACAATCTTCCAAGCCCTGTCGTTGTCGAAACGCGCAAAGTTCGACTGCCACTTGGCAGTCGAGAAACGCGTCCCTTCCTCAGCCACACCGCGTGAGTATTTGCCACTCAGCAACCCTCCTGCGAGCGGCGACCAAGGGAGGATTCCAAGCCCATGGCGCTCGCAAAGAGGCACGTGCTCGCGCTCAATATCGCGCACCACGAGGCTGTACTGCGCCTGCAGTGAGATGAAGCGCTCCATGTGCTGCGCGCGGCTGATCATCACGCTCTCGGTGAGGCGATACGCCGCGTAGTTCGAGCAGCCGAGGTAGAGCAGCTTGCCTTGGCGCACGAGATCATCGAGCGCGCGCAGCGTCTCTTCTTCTTCGACGTCGGTGTCCTGCATGTGGATCTGCATCAGGTCGATGCGGTCGGTCCCAAGGCGACGAAGGCTGTCCTCCACGCAGCGCATGATGCGGTAGCGCGACGCGCCCGTGCCGTTCGGTCCATCCCACATGCGAAAGCGAAACTTCGTCGCAATCACCATGGAATCGCGGGCATTTCGCTCCTTCAACCATTTGCCCGTGACGCGCTCGGAGAGCCCATCTTGGCCATAGACGTCGGCCGTATCGATGAAGTTGACCCCGAGCTCTTTTGCGCGGTCGAGGATGGCAAACGAGGTCGCCTCATCCGCCGAAGCGCCGTGCATGAACGACTTCTCATCGGCGGTGCCAAACGTCATCGCACCCAGGCAGAGAGAAGAGACCTGAAGACCACTTGTACCAATGCGTCGGTATTGCATTCCGCGGTCGTACTACGAGCACAGTGAGGCA
>JBILQT010000227.1:0-11784 GCA_044373065.1 Sandaracinaceae bacterium | reverse complement strand
AGGCGAGGCCGTGCATGTGCCACCCAAGCGCGTGCCCTGGTTCACCGTCGGCAAAGAGCTGCGCATCCTCGTCTCGGGCTCGGATGTCCCTGAGGGGCTCGACGAGGACGACGACGAAGAGGACTGATTCGTCGCGCGCTGCGGCATGAGGTGAAGCCCGATGTGCAACGCGAGGGTTGTGCATCGGGCTTCGTGTTTTGGATGTCTGATGCATGCGGCGGCAGTGGCTGCGTCGGATGCAGTGGCTGCGTCAGATGCAGTGTCCGCGTCAGATGCAGTGTCCGCGTCAGATGCAGTGTCCGCGTCAGATGCAGTGTCCGCGTCGGATGCAGTGGCTGCGTCGGATGCAGTGTCCGCGTCAGATGCAGTGTCCGCGTCGGATGCAGTGGGTGTGGCGGATGCGGTGGCTGTCGCTGAGTCTGATGCTGTGGCTGTGGCTGTCCCTGAGTCTGATGCGGCGTCGGCTGCAGTGGCTGCGTCGGATGCAGTGTCCGCCAGCACATCACGCGAGGCTGAGGCTGTTCTCGTGGCCGAAGACGCGGCGGTGCTGCACGGGTGCGGCCCTCCACATGCCCACGTCCGTCACGCGCTCGGCGTACGCCCAGAAGCGCCTCGCATCCAAGAGCGCGCGTGATTGTGCGCTCGAGGTGAAGGGCTTCTTCTCCGCCCAGAAGTCGCCCGTGGTTTGGTCGAGCGCGGGGTCGACAGCCGTGAAGCGGAGCGACGCGACGGCCTCGGAGACGCTTGTGGCGAAAGGCATCCACGGCATCACGTGCTTCATCAGGAGGCGCATCACGCCGTGCGTCGAGGCTGCTGCTGTGGCGGGCACAAAGCCTGGGCAGACGGCATGCGCGGTGAGCCTTGGCGCGGGGAAGCGACGGGCCAGCTCGTAGGTGAACCAGAGCAGCGCGAGCTTCGAATTCTTGTACGCGCGGTCCGGGTCGTAATCATGCGCGAGGCTTGGGTCCTCGAAGTTGAAGGCCACCGAGGGCCCACGCGCGTTGGGCATGTGCAGACGCGAGGAGACACACATCACGCGCGGCAGGTGCAGGCCCGTACCGAGGCGCGGCATGAGCTCGTGCGTGAGCAAGAAGGGCGCGAGTGCATTGACCGCAAGCGTCTCCTCCACGCCATCCGCACTCAGCCGCCGCGTGCGGCTCTGCTGCAAGACACCGGCGACATGCGCGAGCACATCGAAGCGCAGCGTGTCTGGAAGCTCCGTGGTGAAGCGTCGGATGTCGTCGAACGACGCGAGGTCGAGCCGATGCCAGGTCACCTGCGCTGTGGGCACCGCTGCGCGGATCTCGGCGCACGCGCGCGTCCCCTCCGCGACATCGCGCGCGGTGAAGACCACGCGATGACCGTCGCGTGCGAGCGCCTCGCTGAGATGCCGCGCGAGGCCTCGGCCTCCACCGGTGACGAGGATGGTTTTCTTGGCTGTCATGCGCGCCGTGAGTGCATGGCGCGGGCCGTGTGCTTCGGGGCCTCGATGATGGCGATGCGACCTGCTTGTGCGGCGGGGGCGCGCGGGGGTGTGGCGTTTCTGTGGCTGCGTCTGAGTCAGTGGCTGTGGCGGAGTCGGTGGCGGAGTCGGTGGCTGTGGCTGTGGCTGTGGCTGTAGCGGTGGCGGTGGCTGTGGCTGCGTCCGAGTCTGTGTCGGCTTCAGGGTCGCACTGGCTCCGGTGGCACCTCCGGGTTGCCGATGCAGAGCCGCAGCGGGACCTCGCGCTCCTGCCCGCACGACCAAATCGAGCCAACGAGCGCATCGCGGATGCAGACACTCGTCGCGTCCGTGGCATCGCCCTCGACGCGGGAGGCGATGCCGTTGGCTCCGATGTGCAGCGTTCCATCGATGACGTGCATGGGGCTGTTTGAGGCGACGCAGGCTTGGAGGCGCGTGTTCACCTGGTACCCGAAACCATCGCGGTTCTGGTCTTCGGCGCGCGCGCGCATCGGCACCGTCGGTCTGGTGCCGTGCTGAAACCAGCCGTAGCCCGTCACGACGAACGGCATCCGCGCGGCGGGAAATCGTGCGCTGCGAAACGCGCGCGTCAGACAGGCGATGCGCCGTGGCCCGGGGACATGCTCGATGTCGACCCGGCGCACGCGTCCGTCGCGCGCGACATCGAGGCGCATGTTGAAGATGCCTGCCCATGCCAGGTCCACGTCGTGGCATGCCTGCACGGCGGCGCGAATGGATGCGAGCGCAGCGTTCACCTCGGAGCTTTCGAGTGAAGCGGACTCACCGAACAGGCTTGGTGGAAGCTGATGACCGAGCGACTGGAGGCAACGCGAGTCTTCCCCCACAGAGAGCCCTGTTGTCAGGTGCGCCGCCGCTTCTTCGAAGGCTGCGACCGTGGGCTCGCCCTCAACACACACTTGAAGTGGCCTAAACGCGTGGCCCGGGAAGTAGTTCGATTGAACGCGCAACGCGCAGTGCCGCGTGCCGGAATGACGATGACAGAGCGCTTCGATCTCAAGCGACAGGAGCTCGGGGTGCGCATGCGCGAGGCGCTCGTCGGTGGTTGGCGGGGCGGCGCACTCGCCTCCATCGAAGCCTCGCATCGCGATGAAGGCTTGCTCGGCGGCGCGCACTTCACGTGCGGGGATGACCTGCGCATTCGGCATGCGTGCGAGCAAGGCGCGCGCAACGGCGGCGGTGACCCTCGCCTCATCACGCGGCGACAACTCCGAGCGGATGTGAAGTGCCAGCGCGGGTCGCTCATGCCTGCTCATCAACACATCCGGCACCGCCACGAAGTTGTTGTGCACTTCGGGACACGCTTCAGGCCAGACCTCACGCCGACGCCACAGGGCATCCGCACGCCAGTACGCGATGAGCGCACCACAGCGCTGCGTCCACGGTGAGAGGCGCGCATCCACCTCCCCGAGTGCAACGCACGCTTCAAGAGCGCGATCACGATCCGCGCGGTCCCATCCCGAGAACGTGCCCCCGCTCCGTGGCCCGCGGTAGAGGAGTTGCTCGCGCAAGAGCGTCGCGATCACCCTGGCCGCATGCGCCTCCACCGAGTCGCCGAGCGAGGTGATGATGAGGTCCACCTCAAGCGCCGCAGTCGCCCCTGCGTCGGACCAAGCACGCCAAGCCTCCGGCGACGCGCCTGCTTCGGGTTCATGCGCGCGTATCGCCTCGGTGGCGTGAAGGGCCTCCTGCAACGCCGTCGTGCGCGGCGAGTGCGGCAGCGTGATGTCGGGCAGGCCGCTGAGGGAGAGCTGCGCGGTGGACGGTGCTGATGTTTGCCGCGCGGGTATCTGCATGGGTGACGGCGCGCTCGCGCAGCCAAGCCAACACGTCGCGATGACCGCCATCCAGTTGTGCGTTCGCATGCGGTGCTGTGACACCTGGACGGCGTGCACCTTGGAAGTGCGACCGTGGCTGATGCAGTGGCTGTGGCGGTGGCTGCGGCGGAGTCGGTGGCTGATTCGGTGACTGCGGCTGAGTCCGCGTCTGATTCCGAGTCTGGGTCCGTCGCAGTCGCAGTCGCGGTCACATCACGCGATGCAGTCCACCACGCTCGCATCCGCCTGCGCGAGGAACGCCTCCACGTGCTCGCACCACGACGCGATGAGCGCCTCCCTCTCCGCGTCGCGCACGGAGAGCACGCGCGTCGGCCCCTCGGCCATCACCTCACCAGCGCCGCGCGCGATGTCCGCAGAGAGACGAAGCGCGTCGTCCTTCACGTGCGCCTGCACCGAGACGACGACGTCTTCGAGCGCCGTTGCGCGGTCGCCTCGACCAAAGCTCGCGTGCACGGAGAGGAGGACGAACTCGTTCGAGGGCCATGCATGCACCGCAGACCAGGCGTCGGGTCGCGCCGCGAGCACGCGTGAAGCCAGGTCGTTGAGGCGCGCGGTGAGGCGGGCCGAGAGGACATTCCAGGAGTCGCTCATCGCGTCTCGGTCAGCCCATGACCCGCTGGGCCAGCGTCGCGTTGCGGCTGGGCTGCGTCGTTGTTCAGCGCGTCCGCCGCAATCGCCGCTCCGACGAGGAGTGCACCCAGTGCCAGGGACGGCCCGTGCCTCTCGATGGTCGCAACGGCATCTTCGTGCACGTAGTCCCAGAGATAGCGCTGCGTTGGAGGTGGTGTGCTCGGTGGACCACGGAGAACCACCGCACTCACCGCGGCACCGAGGAGCACCGACGCCGACACCACGATCCCGGCGAGGCCATTCAACGTGAGCGCCGCGATCGCGCCCCACCGCGCGCCTCGGGCCTCTCGCTCACGCAAGACACGGCGCGCCATCCAGAAGCCAAGCGCGAGCAGGCCGATGGAGACGCAAAGCAAGGGCAAGCCCGTCGCTGGCCAAAGAGAGAGCACGACGCCTGCAAGACCGAGCAGCACCGCTGCGATGGAAGCCAGCGCCGACCGACTCGATGTTGCCCAGCGTGTGATGGGGAGAGTCGTCGACGTTGGCGCGATGGGGTCGCGGGCGAAGCGCTCCGAATCCATCGTCGGCGCTACACCGTGAGCCAGAGGCGGGCAAGCTGGACGCCCTTCGTGCGCGCGACGGCTCGGCACAGAAGCGACGCGCGATCGGGGAGTGCGAAGGGCCGCGGGCGTCATGCCGAGCGGCCGCCGCGTGAGGGCAAACGGTTGCCGCGTCATGGCAAGCAGCGACACGACGCGCGCGAGCAGCGTCCGCGTGATGGCAAGCATCAACACGATGCGCACAAGCAGCGACACGAGGGGGGCAAGCATCGCCACGAGGCGCGCAAGCATCGCGGGCGAGGGGGCAAGCATCGCCACGAGGCGCACAAGCATCGTGTGGGAGGGGGCAACGCACGCCACGGAGATGCAAAGGGGCGCGGGCGCAGGCAGAAGCATCGACACGGTCACCACACGACAAAAAGCCCGGAAGCGTGGGCTCCCGGGCTTTTTTGTGAGGCGTGGATGGGTCAGCTCGGGGCGGCGACTTTCGGCGTCTTCTTGGAACCGAGCACGCGACGCGTGGCCGGGCCGGGCGCCAGGCGCACGCCGACGCCGCGTGCGGCGGCTTGGTTGAATGCGCGCATCAGCAGACTCATCTCGAAGGTCACGCGGCCCTCGAGGCGGTTCACTGCGGCCGTGTCGCTGAGGCGCTCCACACCGACGTGGGTCTTGTCTCGGATCGCCGTGGCCAGCGCGTCGGCTGCGACACGCGCGGCATCGACATCGTCCTGCCGAAGGCACGCGGACTCGACCAGCGCGACGCTGCGCTCGTCGCTCTTGGAACGCCACGCCTCCGCGAGGCTGAGCAGTGCACGAAGGGAGCTGAGAAGCTCGTCCGGCGTGGTGGTGGTGCCGAGTGCTGCGGCGAGCTCAGCGATGGCCGCGTCGTCGCCGAGCACCACCTCGTCGAGCACCTCCGTGAGCATCGTACGCACCTCCCGCGCACGCGCCTCCGCGAGGTCGCGAGCCGCGCCTGCGCCGCGCTTCCCAGCGCCATCGACAGCCCGCGCAAGCGCGTCGAGCAGCCGCAGGAAGTACGCGAAGCGTGCGCGCGAGTAGCGCACCAACGCCCCCGAGAGGATCACGCGATCGATGATCGGAACCCAAGCCCGCGCATCGCGAATCACCCCCGAAGCCTTCGTCTCCTGCCCGCGCTTCTCTGCAGCCGCCTCGCTGATCTGCGCGCCAAACGCAGTCGCTTCAGCCTCCGAAGGCGCCGGATGGTGCGCACTCGCCTCGACCTCGACGCGCTCGTCTTCGCGCAACGCAGACACCTTCTTCACAGAGGCCTTCGACGCGCTCTTCGTCGCTGCCTTGGTCACAACCTTCGAACTCTTCCCAGGAGCCTTTTTGTTTGCCATGGGGGCGATTGAAAGATGGAGGGCGGGTGTGGGGCAAGAGGGAAGTTTCGTCCGCGCGTCTCGACGCCCGAATCACGCACATGCGATGGTGACGACGCATGGCCTACCTCTACGGTTTCACCGTCAACGCGCTGCGAAACATCCGCGCGCTCGAGGTCGACCTCACGCCCGATGAAGGGCGCGAGTTCAAGCATCTGATCATCACGGGGCCGAATGGTTCAGGGAAGACGAGTCTCGTCACGCAACTCGGTTCGATGTACGGCGTTGCGAAGAGGCTCTACTCCGGAGGCCTGGAGCTTCGCTTCGGTCCTGGCGGTTCGAACATTGATGCGGCGTTCTTCACCGCGACGCGGCAGGCGAGTCTTGTGAACGTCACCTCGCCAAACACGCCTCAGCCCTCTCGGGCCCTAGATTCCAGCCACCTGATTCAGTACCTGGTGAACCGGAAGACGGAGCAGGCTTTCGCGGCAGCGGAAGGAGACGCGGCAACGGTCGAGCGAATCGAGAAATGGTTCGAGACCATCCTTGAGAGGTTTCGACTTCTATTCGAAGAGCCCGAACTTTCGTGGTCCTTCGATCGGCGTACGTACCGCTTCGCGCTGCAACACTCATCAGGGTACGGCCACGACCTCACCGAACTCGCGGATGGTCACGCCGCCGCGCTCGCGGTGTTCGCTGAGCTCTTGCTGAGGGAAGAAGCGAAGCGCGCGCAAGGCAAGCCGCTCGACACCATCGTCATCATCGACGAAGTCGAAGCGCATCTCCACGTCTCCCTCCAAGAGCAAATCCTCCCGCTGCTCACCTCGTTCTTCCCGCGCACGCAGTTCATCGTCGCGACGCATAGCCCCGCTGTCATCTGCAGCATCGACAACGCGCTTGTCGTGGACCTCGGACATCCTGAGCGAAGGCAGCGCAGCGAGGACTTGCAGGGCATCCCCTACGGCGCGCTGATGACCTCGCACTTCGGCCTCGCGAACGACTTCGACCTGCACTCGGCAGGCGAGCTTGATGCGCTGCGTGCGCTCGCAAACCGCCCTGACCTGAGCGCCGAAGAGACGGCCAAGCGCGATGCACTCGCGGGCGCGCTCACACGTCGCTCGCCCTACATGGCCCTTCGCGTCTGGGAGGTTCTTCAGGGCGTGGAGCCGACGCCATGATCGATGTGGAGCGCTCGGAAGAGGCAGTCGATGTGGGCGAGCCAGGCGGGTGGAACAAGGCCCTCCTCGCACAGCTGCAGCAGGACTTTCGCGGCAAGTGCTACCTCTGCGAGAGCTACGTCGGGCCCGACTTCGAGGTCGATCATCGATACCCGAAAGCGGAGTTTCCCGAGTTGCGCGTTGCGCGGACGAACCTCTTCCCAGTGTGTGTCTTCTGCAATCAACACCGCTGGAAGAAGGCGCGTGCGGGTGGCTTCGCGTCGCCGGGAGAGAACGTCGAGGGACGTCTCGAGCAGTGGCTCTTCGACGATGGACGCATCCGCGCGGCGTTCCGCGCGAAGGACCCAAGCGACCAGGCCGCAGTAAACACCGCGAGCGAGCTTGAGCACTTTCATGTCGGCGAGACGCCGAAGCGCGCGGCGCTCGACAAGGCGATCATCGATCAGACGCTGCGTATTCGTCGCGCGCAGCAAGCGTGGCAGGCCAGTAAGGATGTGAAGCAGGAGCACGCGCTGCGGATGCTGCTGAGCCGCGATGCGCCGTTCACGGCGCTGATGCGCGCGGAGTTTCATGAGTTGAGCGCGCTCTTCGATTGAGATGCGACTGAGGCAGAGGCTGCGACTGAGGCAGAGACCGCGACCGAGCCAGAGGCCGCGACTGAGGCAGAGACCGCGACCGAGCCAGAGGCCGCGACTGAGGCAGAGACCGCGACCGCGACTGAGGCAGAGACCGCGACCGCGACTGAGGCAGAGACCGCGGCAGAGACCGCGACCGCGACTGAGGCAGAGACCGCGGCAGAGACCGCGACCGCGACTGAGGCAGAGACCGCGGCAGAGACCGCGACCGCGACTGAGGCAGAGACCGCGACCGCGACTGAGCCCGAGCCCGAGGCCGCGACAGCGACAGAGCCCGAGGCCGCGACCGAGCCAGAGGCCGCGTCCCTCTCATCGCCCAAACACGCCCGCTCGTCGCACCGACGAAAACCGCCCTCCCCCGAGCGCGCATCTTCCCCGCATGCACTCCGCAACGTCGCTCCGGCTCGCCCTCCTCGTTCTCACCCTCGCCTCGTTCACGCAGTCAGCGCGTGCCCAAGAGCACTCCACCGAAGTGCAGACCGAGCTCGGCGCCGCGTACGGTCCGCCGCCTCCGGCCATCGACTACGTCGCGCGGATTCGCTTCGAGGGGGCCATTGGCGTCGAGTACCTCGTGGGGCTGCACTCGGGGGAGGTGCACGCGGGGCCGCAGCTTCGGCTTGGGTTGGCGTTTCCCGTCACGCGGCAGCTCGATCTCACGCTCCACGCGCGGGGCTCGCTTGCACTCGATGTGACGAGCCCGGGCTCGGAGGTGCGGACGCCCCCCGTGTGCAGTAGTGGCTACTTCTTCTCCTCGTGTTCGAGTGACGAAGACTACGTGTCCACCGCGGGCGGCGATGCTGGCGTTCGTGCGCACTTTCTTCTTGGCTTCGACGCAGAGAACGCGGCACTCGTCACGCTCGCGGGAGGCCTCTCGTACACCTACTTTGCGAACGCCTACGAGAACGTTGCGGAGTCTCAGGGGCTCGGGACGTATGCGCGCGTCGGCATCACCTACCAGCGCGGGCGACGCTTCCGCGTGGGGCTCGAGCTGGGTGGGCGCGCGACGTACGACTTCACGTTCGGTGGGCCCTGGCTTGAGGCCAACTTGCAGGTTTCGATGAGTCGACATTTCTGAGCGCGGTGGCCGCGGCTGAGGCCGACCGAGACCGAAACAGAGCCAGCGACCAGCAAGCCAGTGTCAGAGCACGCTTTTGCTGCACTCGACGACTTCTACCGGTAGGGCGTCTCGAGCCAGTCGGAGAGAAGTTGCTCAAGCGCGGATGTGAGCCCCGGAGCGTAGGGCGCCTCGAGGACGAGGCTCACCACGCAGATGACGCTGCGGTTCTCCAGATCGAGCACCCGGATCAAGAGTTCCTGCCTCTGCGTGGTGCCCCCGTCGCGGTAGGTGCTCTGGTGGATGTCGACGAATGGACGTGGTTCGTCGAAGCGTGCGAACGCGTGCTCGTAGCGCTCGCGCGTGTCCGAGTGGCCGCTCCATGAGAAGTACTCGAGCGACGGCGAGATGAAACGCGGGCCCCGCTCCGGAAAACCGCGTTCACCGCCGTGCGTATCTGCCGGTCTCCACGCTGGGAAGTCCACCTCTGGAAAGCGCTCGTACACGAGCGGCTCGGCCGACATGGGTGGGCACGCGGACGGCGAGTCGACCGGCGGCGGCGCGGGCCAGTCCATCGACGCGTTCACCGCCGCCACGTCGCGGATCTGCGCCTCGCCGATCTGACGCCGGAGCCGATCGTCGAGCTCGTGGCACGCGCCGTACTCGACCCACGACTGCCAGTACTTGAGCCACAGCAGCGCTGCTGGGACGGTGATCATCAGCGCTACCATGACGACGATCGAACGCCTCCGGGCGCGCCGTGGCGCGAGCACCCGATCGGCGAGCGCACGCGTGTCGGTCGAGGCCGGGCCTGCCTCCGCGAGCGTGGCCTTGAGAGCGGCCATGAGCGCTTCGTGATCCTCGCCCGCGCTCACGGAGACCACCGTGTCGTTCGCCAAGCGGACCGAGACCACTCGGCGCTTGGTCCGCCCCCATCCCTCTTCGCCCTCGAGCACCTCGACTATGGCGTGCGGAGCACCTTCAACCGCCAGGTACAGTGGATGCTGCGCGGCCGGCATCCCGCGACTGGTGCGGAACGAGTAGGTGAGTGCCGCGAAGCTCAGCCAGACGAAGAAGATCCCCGCAAAGACAGGGATGGCAACCACGGGCCCCCCTCCGCTCACCAGCACGGAGACGGCGGAGAGTGTTGCGGCCATCGCCGCGAGCCCGACGACCATCCGCGCGGCTGCGCCGATCTGCTGGACCTCGTGCGCGCACGCGGACCGCACCAGCTTGAGCCGCGTCTCTTTTCCCTGCATTGCCATTCTCGTGAGGGAGTTGGTCGGACAAAAGGGCCAGTCAAGTGGCGGTGCGTGTAGCCGGTATGAACGGCCCCTCACACTCTGCCCCGAGCGTTTGCTCTACTCGTGTTCGAGTGACAGCGACTACGTGTCCACGTTGGGCGGGGACGCTGGTGTTCGTGCGCACTTTCTTCTCGGCTTCGACGCAGAGAACGCGGCACTCGTGACGCTCGCGGGAGGCCTCTCGTACACCTACTTCGCGAACTCGTACGAGAACGTCGCGGAGTCTCAGGGGCTCGGCACGTATGCGCGTGTGGGCATCACCTACCAGCGCGGGCAACGCTTCCGCGTGGGGCTCGAGCTTGGTGGGCGCGCGACGTACGACTTCACGTTTGGAGGGCCCTGGCTTGAGGCCAACCTGCAGGTCTCGATGAGCCGACATTTCTGAGCGCGGTGCGACTGCGACTGAGGCTGCGTCCTGGCGCAGCTCGGCCCAGAGTCGGGCATGACCGTGCGCGTGTTGATGTTCTCCTGCCTCTCTGGGCTTCTCCTCGGCTGCGGCGCGGTGGCGGCGCCATCGGCATCGGTGGTCGCAAGAGTGACTGAGCCCGTGACTGAGCCCGTGACTGAGCCCGTGACTGAGCCCGTTGCTGAGCCCGTTGCTGAGCCCGTGACTGAGCCCGTGACTGAGCCCGTGACTGAGCCCGTGGCTGAGCCTGCGCTGGTGGTGGTGGAGGCACCGCTCGACCAGCGCGCATCGCCCTGCTTCACGCTCGCGCCTTTGCCGCGCTTTGTCGTTCGGACGCAGCGCGAGGGCTCGCTTGAGGCGGTCTATCTCACCTCCATCGAGCCGAATCGGCGTCACGAGCTGCTTGCTCCGCCGGGCACCGTGGTGCGCCTTGAGGTGACGCTGGAGAACGTCGGCGAGGCAGAGCTCACCGTGCCCGAGAACGCGCTTGCCAACCTTCGCTCGGTGAGCATTGCGGGCGCACGCCTGCCTGTGACCTCACCCACCGAGCTGCGTGCGGGGCAGCGCCTCGCTCCCGGCGCGATGGTTCGCCTCTGCGTAGAGTTCGATGTCGGACGCGCCCCACTCGACGTGTCGCGGGATGACGCGCAGCGCGAGTACACCTTCGGATGGTTGCCGATCCTGCTTGAAGCAGGACACCCGCTCTACCCCGGCGGCCCCGTCATCCTCACGCGCTACACGACACCACGCGGCACGCAGCGCGAGCCCGACTCCTGGGGAGGCGTGATTCGCGTCGAGCTCGCACCGGGCGCCTCGCTGCTCGCCATCGCACGCGAGACAGGGCTCCAGATCGGAAGTCGCGTGCGTCCCTTCGTCTCCAGAGAATTTGTCTCCAGAGAAGCGCCCGCCGAGTCGACCCTCCTCGAGGCCCCCGTGCACATGCGCGTGCGCGACGCAGCCGCAGCCCTGCTCGCACGCCCCGACGTCATCCGCGCGGCACCCATCCTCCGAGGGCAACCCGGCACCGAGGGATGCAGCGAGAACAGCCCCTGCCCGCGCGGCATGGTCTGCGGCTACCCGTGCGGCATCGAGGGCTGCCCGCATGGCTGCATGTCGCGGGATCAAGCGCGGGTGCCGCGACCCTGAGGCGGGGGCTGTGGCGGAGGCGGCGGCGCGAATGAGTCGGTCTCTGTCGCTGAGTCCGTCTCTGTCGCTGAGTCCGTCTCTGTCGCTGAGTCCGTCTCTGTCGCTGAGTCGGTCTCTGTCGCTGAGTCCGTCTCTGTCGCTGAGTCGGTCTCTGTCGCTGAGTCGGTCTCTGTCGCTGAGTCGGTCTCTGTCGCTGAGCCCGTCTCTGTCGCTGAGTCCGTTTCTGTCGCTGAGTCCGTCTCTGTCGCTGAGTCCGACATGGCGAGCACGAAG
>JBILQT010000589.1:0-2693 GCA_044373065.1 Sandaracinaceae bacterium | reverse complement strand
CGCTCTTCAGTCATCACGCAGACGCTCACGCTCTGGATGACGCAGGTTGCGGTCTCTCCCGATCTCATCGCGGAGGGCCTGTGCATCGCCCAGGACGAGCTCGATCACGCGGCCATCAGCTGGGAGGTCTATCTCGCTGCGGGCGGCAAAGAGACGCCGAGGGTCGAGCGCGAGTCACTCACCTATGCGCGCACGGAGGGGCTCTCGCTGGAGGATGAGATTGTCCGCATGGGCCTCGACTCGTTCTGCCTTGGTGAGACCGTGGCGGTGCCACTCTTTCGCTCGCTCCGAGAGGGCTGCACCGAGCCCGTCGCGCGTGAGGCGCTTGATCGCATCCTCAAAGATGAGGTGCGCCATCGCGATTTTGGCTGGGCGCTTTTGGCGTGGATGCTTGAGGTGGAGCCCAGGCGAAAGTCATTCGTCGAGCGCCTTCTCCCGAACTCGTTTCGAGGTATCCGAGCCTCCTATGCGCCTGCCTACTCAGGCCATCGCGAGAAGCTCCCGGAGGCCGCGATTCGCTGGGGTTTGATGGATACAACGGCCTACGCCGAGGCCGTGCAGAAGACGTGGGAGCGCGATTGGCAGCCCCGCTTTGCGAAGCTTGAGATCGACGCAAGCGCCGCTTGGGCAGCGGCCCTCAGCGCGCCGCCACGATGATCGAATAGGCCAGCGCGTCCACCCACGTGGCATCGACATGCGCAGGCAGTCGACTCTCCTGCGCGGCAAGATGCATGGCGGCCTCAAGCTCTTTTGCGCGCGCCAAGAGGGCCTCATAGCTCAGTGCACCCTCGCGAATCGCGATGAGCTCCTCGGCATCCTCACGGCGCACACGAAGCTCACCTGTTTGGAGCAGCTCAAGGCCTGTCTTCATCAAGCGCACGAGGTGCATCGCATGCTTGGTGTCATATCCATATATTGTTTCTAAATGAGCGCGCTTGGGGTTCCGCTCCTCTTTCCACTTGGCGTACGACTCCCAGTGCTTGAGGGCTGCGCGGTACTTCCGCTCACGCGTAAGCGCCAGGGCGACCTCCTCCGGAAGGCGCAGGGCGCCCACTGCGACCTCACGGAGCGCCTCCTCTGCGGGCGCATCGTCTGTGCGCTGCGTGTCCATCCAGAAGGCCTCCATGCGCTCCTGCATGGCGATGCGCGCATCCTTCGGCATCTCCACGTCATCCAAGCGATACGATGCGATCTTCTCTTGGATGGCCGTCTCGATGCGGTGCTGATCGTCGCGACTCAGGGTGCCCGTCTCGGGCAAACCAAAGGCTCCACGCGTGGGCTTGTTCGCAGGCGGGCTCAGCAGCCAGGCGCGGTGCGACTGAATCTTCTTCAGCTGCGCCATCCCGTAGCCCAGGTAGGTCTGCTGCACGCGTCGTGTCAGGAAGCGATGACGCTCGCGATGAATGGCGCGCCAGGTGGGCGTCTCGACCAACCAATCGCGCTCATCGGCGAAGAGAATCTCGAGCGTGTTCGGGTTCGCGGAGGCCGAGAGATGAAGGAACTTGGCGATGTCGAAGACGACCGATTCCGTCTTGATCGCGAGCCCGCGATGCGCGGTCGGATGCGCTTGAATGCGTGCGCGAACCTGCTCGCCGAGCGCACCCTCAAGGGGCCCGTCGAACTGCTCAAAGGGTTGAAAGAGAGAGACGCGCACCGAGAGTGGCGCGACACACACGCCACGCAGATCCACATCAGACTCGGCGTGGGCCGTGCCGTGCGCCTGGCTCCCCGCGAGCGTGATGACGAGCGTGTCGCGGCTGAGATCGAGGCTCACGGCGCGCTCCGATGTGCGAGCCGCACACGGATCACGAAGTCGTCGAGTGCACGCGAGGTCGTTGGCTCAAGAGGCAGGTTGCTGCCCGCGTGAGCGAGCTTCAGGTCCTCTTCGAGCGCCTCAAGCAGCGTCTCGTGATGGGCAATCTCCTCGGCCCCAAGCTCCATCTTCTCGTGGCCCTCGCGCTTGCGCTGAACGAGCGCATCCACCTCTTTGCGCGGCACGGCCTCGTTGAGCGATTGGATGTGCGCGAGGACCTCTCCGGTGCGCATCAGGTGAATGCCCGAGAGGAGCACGCGGTAGGCATAGAGCAGGTGTTTGACGGTCGGGTTGGGCTCGTGAAGACGCTTTCGCCGACCGCGCGCAAAGCCCTGGTAGTGCCGCACCGTAGGCCGCGTGATGCAGCCTCGACCAAGCGCCCGAAGCTCTTCGAACTCGGGCGTCTCAAGCACCACAAGGGGCGAGTAGAGCTGCTCGAGCACATAGCCGTTGTGACTCACCATCATGCGGGCGAACTTGCGGAGATCGTGCGCGACCCAATCGAGATCGATGCGGCTCTTGTCCTCGATCGTGATCGTCTCCTCGGGCGGATGAAGGCCGAGCATCGCCTCGGTGGAGTGAAGGAAAGCACCGCGCAGATCGACGTCGCTGTCAGGGGAGGCGAAGCCATAAAGATGGGCGCCGCTGATGCTTGCGAAGATGGCCTTTGGGCCGCGTGCCGCGACCTCACGGAGGTAGTCCCGATCCAGCATCGCCCAAACTTCGGCTTCGTTGGTCGTGGTCATGGTCAGTTCGTGATGGTCAGTCGTGATGGTCAGTCGTGATGGTCAGTCGTGATGGTCAGTCGTGATGGTCAGTCGTGATGGTCAGTCGTGATGGTCAGTCGTGATGGTCAGTCGTGATGGTCAGTCGTGATGGT
>JBILQT010000587.1:0-2697 GCA_044373065.1 Sandaracinaceae bacterium | reverse complement strand
CCCAGCACGGCGCGGGGAATGTCGAAGCGAACTGGAGGGAGAAAGAAGACCAAGTGCCGCTCGGTGAGGACGAAGTCGTGCACGAAGGGGAGGGTGTCGAGCGTGAGGAAGCGACGCTCTCGGAGCACTCCATGACGATCGATCCGGTAGATCACGAGGCGGTTCACGGCGCCCATCAGCGTGCCGAAGTTGAAGAGGTCCCCCGTGTTCGGGTCGATGCGTGGATGTGCCGAGAAGGGCAGCTCGGGGGTGAGTAGCCGATCCATCAGCGCGAAACGTTCGGGGCGCAGCGCGCCACCAAAATCAAAGCGACCGATCGTGCCCAAGGTCGCGGGATCCATCGCGTGAGGGAGGCCTCCCTCCCAAAGCGCCAGCAGTCTCCCAGCGTGCCAGACAGCGTTGGTGTTGGCGGCGTTCTTGAAGCGCATCCGCAGCGCATTGCGGCGAAGGCCGCTGGGGATGTTCGTGCCAAACGCGCGATGCCGCATCTGACCATGGCGAAGCTCTTCGAGCCGTTCGCGCGTGGCGACAAAGCGGTTCCGGTAGCGCACCGCTCCCCCCGCGAACTCGAAACGCACGAGCATCCCGTCGCCGTCGAAGGGGTGCGTGTAGCGGTCCGGGCCCATCTCAAGCGAGCCCGGTCCGTTCCGAAAGAGCACGCCGTTGAGTGCATCAGGGAAGCGTCCTTCGGTCACGCGCAGCGTTTGATCGAGCTCCTCGCGAACGGGTGCGTAGGCGTCAGCCACGACCTGATAGGGATCAGGCAGGGTCGCGGAGGTGATGGGGTCTGTCTGCATGAGGAAGGCTCTGCTGCTCGGCGGCCACGGCCACAAGCCCAGATCCCGACGCCTCTCACGCGACCGCTCGCGCACGCCGCACGACGTGCGACTTGATCTCGATTGCAGTGAACGAGCTGCATGAGGCTCGCGTCATCGAGCGCGGCGAGCGCGCTCGCGATCCGGTGAAATCGCCATGGTTTTTGGGGAATCAAGGCTCGTCTTGGAACAGTGGCGGTGATGGCGTGGCGCCGACACGAGGGTCGAACTGCGTTCACCGCCGCTTGGCATCCGACGCACACAGGAGCCGGTAGTCCTGGGCTGCCTGCCACGCCGTGGCGAACGAGCACGATGCCTTCCTCGCGATGTCTGCGATCGAGGCATCGGGCGTGTGTTCGAGCGCGGTCCAAGCGTCGGCGCGGAACGTTGGCCCCATGCGCACACGGTTTCGGTAGCCAGCATGACGTCGCACCAGGGCCTCCGGCGAGAGCACGTCTTCGATGCGATCACGGAGCGTCCCGTTCGGCACACGCAGCCTGGATCCGCTGAAGCGCGAATCCTCGCCACGCCGTCTGATCTGGAACTCAGTTCCAGTCGGCAGTAGCTCGACGGGTGTTTCGTCGCGGGCATCTGCAAGCCGGGCAAGACGACGATCCTGCTTGAGCCAACTCGCGACTGCAGCCCAATACGCGCGCACACGTTCAGACGGATGAGCGCTCACGATCCTCACAAGCAGGTCTGCGTTGACGCGCGTGTGATGCAGGCCGAGCCACGTGGTCAGCACGGCGAGCACGCGCAAATCGCCCTCGTCCATGCCGAGCGCCGAAGCGTGCACAAGCGTGCTCTCGATGTCGGCGTTGAGCTGCGCCTTCGCCGCGAAGTTCATCCCGATGCCCACCATGCGCGCCGAGAGCTCACCGGGTTCCGGGGGCGTCACTGGGGCAGTCGTGCGGCTAAACGCCATGACCAAGCCTCCATGCAAGGTCGGCGAATGTCGCACGCACGTGCGCGGGCCACAGCTCGTTGCCGTCTTGCGCTTCAAGCCAAGGCTGACACTCGGCCAGTTCCTCCGCGGTTGGCGCGAGCGCGATGCAGTCGGGCAAATCGGTGCCGCGATCACAGAGCGCGAAGAGCTTGCTCTTGAGCAGGTCGGGCCTACCCAGCGTGCTGAGCGCGAGGGCGTGTCCCTCGAAGATGCGCTTCGCACGCTCGCGCCACCCAATCGGCAAAACGTCGCCCAGCCGAATCGGGCCGTTGTTGAGCCAGTCACTGCGGAGGTCGACACCTGATTCGCGCTGCGCCTTAGCGAATTCGTGCGCAGCCGAGGCGATCGCCTTTGGTAGCTCGGGCACCAGGATATCGAAGTCGCGCGTTGGCCGCTGGATGACGCCCATGAGCGCAAGCGCTGCGCCGCCAATGACGATGCCCTCGAAGTTTAGGCCGAGCGCGTGCAGGTGGAAGTCAAACGCTTCGATGGTTGGCCGAGGCTGCATGATTCGAAGAGTATCGGATAGTCCGATACCCGTCGAACTCGACACTCTTGGCCCAAGCACTACGGAAGGCACGGTGTGCGAACTCGTCGCCCCGCGATCTGCGCTTCCATTCATCGCGCGAAGCCAGCACGCTCTCGCCATGATGTGGAACTCAACTCGCTTCTTCGCTGTCGCGGTCGCACTCACGGTGGGCGCTTGCGGTGGTGCTCAGGCCCGCACGCAAGGCACGCAGAACGCGCCTCGCTCGCAGGCTTCGATGCGTTCGCTGCCAGACATGCTTGGCCCCTTCGGTGCGCATCAATCGCCCGCACAGCTCGCTGAGATTGCGGCATTGATTCATCGTTTCGAGCGCGACCCGGAGGCGCCGTTTCCAGAGAACAACACCGAGCGATCCACGCTCTTTTGGTTCATGGCGTGGGTGGTCGAGT
>JBILQT010000023.1:0-45000 GCA_044373065.1 Sandaracinaceae bacterium | reverse complement strand
TAAGTCCCGCAACGAGCGCAACCCCTACCATTAGTTGCCACCAGTTCGGCTGGGCACTCTAATGGGACTGCCACGTCAAGTCGGAGGAAGGTGGGGATGACGTCAAGTCCTCATGGCCCTTATGTCCGGGGCTACACACGTGCTACAATGGTCGGTACAAAACGTCGCAAACCCGCGAGGGGGAGCTAATCGGCAAAAGCCGACCTCAGTACGGATTGCAGTCTGCAACTCGACTGCATGAAGCTGGAATCGCTAGTAATCGCTGATCAGCAGGCAGCGGTGAATACGTTCCCGGGCCTTGTACACACCGCCCGTCACACCATGGGAGTCGATTGCTCCAGAAGTGGCTGAGCCAACCTGCAAAGGAGGCAAGTCCCCAAGGAGTGCTCGGTAACTGGGGTGAAGTCGTAACAAGGTAGCCGTAGGGGAACCTGCGGCTGGATCACCTCCTTTCTAAGGAGCTAGACCACAAGCTGGTCTACTCGGTCAATGCTCGTGATACTACGGACTCCGATTCGGTTTTCAGGGGCGGTCCATCCGCTCTCTGAACAGCCATCACGCCCTTAAAGCGTGTAAGCGCCTCCGGGGCTATAGCTCAGCTGGTTAGAGCGCACCCCTGATAAGGGTGAGGTCGCTAGTTCAAGTCTAGCTAGCCCCACTTCGTTCTTTCCCACACGGGAAACCGCAAGTCTAACCTGGGGTTGTAGCTCAGCTGGGAGAGCGCCGGCTTTGCAAGCCGGAAGTCATCGGTTCGATCCCGATCAGCTCCATGACAGTCTTAGGACTGTCCTCTTTGAAAACTGAATAGAAGAAGTGTGATTCAAATCGTAAAGTACGAGGAGAAGAGCGCAAGTTTAAGCTTGTGTATCCAATCCTGGTATTGAGAGAGATGCGTGCCTTAGGGATAGGGTCAAGCTAGAAAGGGCGCGTGGTGGATGCCTAGGCATCGAAAGGCGATGAAGGACGTGGACAGCTGCGAAAAGCTCCGGGGAGTCGCTAACAGACTGTAATCCGGAGATCTCCGAATCGGGCAACCGAATGGCGACGAGCCATTAGCTCACTCTGAATACATAGGAGTGAAGCAGCCAACCAGGGGAACTGAAACATCTAAGTACCCTGAGGAATAGAAATCAACCGAGATTCCCCTAGTAGTGGCGAGCGAACGGGGACCAGCCTAAACCGGGTCAGAGCAATCTGGACCGGTGTCGTGGGACTGCAATATGGGAGAGCAGACGCTAGTCGAACGGTCTGGAAAGGCCGGCCAAAGAAGGTGACAGCCCTGTAAGCGAAAGCGAAAGCTCCCCTAGCATGTTCCCGAGTACCGCAGGGCACGTGAAACCCGGCGGGAATCAGGGAGGACCATCTTCCAAGGCTAAATACTATTCGATGACCGATAGTGCACAAGTACCGTGAGGGAAAGGTGAAAAGAACCCCGGTTAGGGGAGTGAAATAGTACCTGAAACCGCGCGTCTACAAGCAGTGGAAGCACTATGCCCGCAAGGGAAAGTGCGACCGCGTACCTTTTGCATAATGGGCCTGCGAGTTACGTTTTGTCGCTAGGTTAAGCCGTTAGGTGTAGCCGTAGGGAAACCGAGTCCTCACAGGGCGTCGAGTGGCAGGACGTAGACCCGAAACCTAGTGATCTACCCATGGCCAGGTTGAAGGGAGGGTAACACCTCCTGGAGGACCGAACCCACTAACGTTGAAAAGTTAGGGGATGAGCTGTGGGTGGGAGTGAAAGGCTAATCAAACTGGGAAATAGCTGGTTCTCCGCGAAATATATTGAGGTATAGCCTCGGACGAATTCCATCGGAGGTAGAGCACTGGATGGGCTAGGGGTCCTACCAGATTACCAAACCCAACCAAACTCCGAATGCCGATGAGAACTATCCGGGAGACAGGCAGTGGGTGATAAGGTCCATTGCCGAGAGGGAAAGAGCCCAGATCGACAGCTAAGGTCCCAAAATCCAGGCTAAGTGTAAAAGGATGTGGGAGCGCTCAGACAGCCAGGAGGTTGGCTTAGAAGCAGCCATCCTTTAAAGAAAGCGTAATAGCTCACTGGTCGAGCGAGCCTGCGCCGAAAATACAACGGGGCTAAAGCCTGGTACCGAAGCTTCGGACTTCGTAAGGAGTGGTAGCGGAGTACTCTCAAGCAGACACACGGCGTACCGGCAAGGAGCGCTATCGGGCTTGAGAGGAGCTTATGCAGGCATGAGTAGCGATAAACAGAGTGAGAAACTCTGTCGCCGTAAGCCCAAGGTTTCCTGGGGAAGGATAATCCTCCCATGGGTTAGTCGGAACCTAAGCTGAGGCCGAAAGGCGTAAGTGATGGAAAGCAGGTTAATATTCCTGCACCGCAAAGGGTGGCGTTGAAGCGAGCAGGGACGGAGTAGGATATGCTGATCCCACTGTTTGGTAGTGGGTTCAAGCGCGTAGGCAGACCTCGTAGGACGCGACAGCGACAAACGCGGGGTCAATGCCGAGACGTGATGAGGTTGGTCTTCGGACCTAAAACTCAGTGATTCCAGACTTCCAAGAAAAGCTGCGCGCGGAGCCTCTTTTGTGTCCGTACCGCAAACCGACTCAGGTGGGCGGGGTGAATATCCCAAGGCGCGTGAGAGAACGCTGGCTAAGGAACTCGGCAAAATAGCACCGTAACTTCGGGAGAAGGTGTGCCCACTTTTGTGAAAGGCGAACGCCTCGAGCAAAGATGGGTCGCAGTGAAATGGGGGTTGCGACTGTTTACTAAAAACACAGGACTCTGCGAACTCGGAAGAGGACGTATAGGGTCTGACGCCTGCCCGGTGCTGGAAGGTTAAGGGGAGGAGTTAGCGCAAGCGAAGCTCCGAACCGAAGCCCCAGTAAACGGCGGCCGTAACTATAACGGTCCTAAGGTAGCGAAATTCCTTGTCGGGTAAGTTCCGACCTGCACGAATGGCGTAACGACATCCCTACTGTCTCGGCCAGCGACTCAGCGAAATTGTATTGGGGGTGAAGATACCCTCTACCCGCGGCAAGACGGAAAGACCCCATGAACCTTCACTGCAACTTGACAGTGAGGTTCGGGACAATCTGCGTAGGATAGGTGGGAGACTTTGAAGTCGGGGTTCCGGCCTCGATGGAGTCAACGTTGAAATACCACCCTGATTGTTCTGGACTTCTAACCTAGGCCCCTTACCGGGGTCGGGGACACTGTCTGGTGGGCAGTTTGACTGGGGCGGTCGCCTCCCAAAAAGTAACGGAGGCGCGCGAAGGTACCCTCAGGCTGATTGGAAACCAGCCGTAGAGTGCAATGGCATAAGGGTGCTTAACTGTGAGAGGGACACCTCGAGCAGGTGCGAAAGCAGGTCATAGTGATCCGGTGGTTCCACATGGACGGGCCATCGCTAATCGGACAAAAGGTACTCTGGGGATAACAGGCTGATCGCGCCTGAGAGTTCATATCGGCGGCGCGGTTTGGCACCTCGATGTCGGCTCATCGCATCCTGGGGCTGGAGCAGGTCCCAAGGGTTTGGCTGTTCGCCAATTAAAGCGGTACGCGAGCTGGGTTTAGAACGTCGTGAGACAGTTCGGTCCCTATCTGCCGTGGGCGTAGGATACTTGAGAGGAGCTGTTCATAGTACGAGAGGACCTGAACGGACGCACCTCCAGTGTACCGGTTGTCACGCCAGTGGCATAGCCGGGTAGCTGTGTGCGGAACGGATAACCGCTGAAAGCATCTAAGCGGGAAGCCGGCCTCAAGACAAGGTATCCCGGGCCTCAAGGCCCCTAAAGGACCCTCGTAGACCACGAGGTGATAGGCGGGAGGTGGAAGCGTGGCAACACGTGGAGCTGACCCGTACTAATAGTCCGTGAGGCTTGACCTATTTCTAAGGCAAACATCAACTCAATATCAGGGTTGGGAGTAGAAGCTTACTAAGCTCACTCTCGACTACTGAAAGTCGAGAGTCACACTTCCATCTCTTCCGGTGGCAACGTCGGAGGGGCCACACCCGATCCCATCCCGAACTCGGAAGTTAAGCCCTCCAGAGCCGATGGTACTGCTCGCGTAAGTGAGTGGGAGAGTAGGACGCCGCCGGGTCTTTCGCCCCGCTTCCAGAACTGGAAGCGGGGCGTTTCCCTTTCCGTCCGAAGGCCTCGTGAAACGCCGCATTGCGACCGGGATCGCCGCTACGCTCGTCCTACTGGCGCTGTTCGCCGTAGGTGGTCTTTGGTCCATTCGAGAGCGGTTTCTGGCGCGGTTGGGCTGCACCGGGGCAGTAGGGTACCCGACCATTTGGCCGGGCATCGTCACGTTGCGCTCTGTCGACCTAAGTTGTCGACGTGGGCATGTTCGACTCAACTCTGTAGAAGTGCGCGGAGCGCTTCTCGAGCTCGCTGACGGGCATCCAACTTCGATTGCTGCACGCGGCGGTTCCATTTCGTTGATCCCCCGTGCGGGGTCGGAGTCGGGTCACACTGGGACCGGGCGTGTGCTCCCTTCCTGGGTCGCAGATGACGTGGAGGTTCAAGTTCGTGATGCTTCGGGCAGCCTCCTGCAGGGGCACCTGATTCATGGCGAGGGTTCCGAGACGGAGCTGACCGTCGAAATCGACAACCTGAGCACGTCGGAGTCGCACTCACCAGCAGTTACAGCGCAACACATCCGTGCCATTCTATTGCGAGATGAGCGGTGGAGGGTGTCGAGCCTGGACGTAGAGGGTCTGAGCGCAACACTGTCACCAGCTCCGCCACTTCGTGAAGCTCTCGTGGCGTCACCCGAGGGTCAGTCTGACGGTCCGCCGCGGACGCTTCTCGAGAGGTTTACACGTGACGCACAGGTTGACGTGCGTGATGCCCGCGTCGTCGATGACGAGGGTGTGTCTGTGTCGGGGCTCAGTGTTCACGCTGCGCGCCAGGGTTCGGACTCGGTCCGTTTTTCTGGTGAGGGCTCACCACGGGGTACAGGGCATCTGCGCTGGAACTTGACCGTGCAGCCTTCTTCTTTTGATGCGGATGGCACGGTGGACCTGGAGCGTGTTCCTTGGAGCCTGTTTGAGGCGGTCCTTCCAGAGTTTCCGCTCCAACACACCGAGAATACTCTGGTTTCGGGCTCACTTGAGCTTCACACTGCCGACCAACGTGTGGACTTCGCGGGGGCAGTGGCTGTGGCCTCTATGACAGTGGTTCATCCACGTCTTGCATCCGTCCCAGTGCTCATTGACGGTTCTGCCGCTGGGGCCGGGCACTGGGATCGCGCGTCTCATGAGCTCGTCGTCGACCGGGGATCGCTCACCTTGGGGCGGGCCCACTTGAACCTTGCAGGTCGGATTCTGCGGGATGGGGAGCGATATGCGGCCAATGTCGATGTCACCCTGCCAGCGACGTCATGTCAGGAGGCTGTCGCGTCGATTCCGCGCGGCCTTCTTCAGGAGGCCGGTGGGTGGACACTGGAGGGCAGCATCAGTGCAGCCGGTCACCTCGAAGTCGATTCGGAGCACCTGGAGGATACGGAACTTGCTCTCCGGGTGAACGACGGTTGTCGTTTTGTCGGTGTACCGGCGATGGCCGATGTGGAACGGTTCCGACATCCTTTTCATCACGCTGTTGTTGAGCCGAACGACTCCATGTTTGAGATGGATACGGGGCCGGGGACCGATGCGTGGACATCCATCCGCGAGGTCAGTCCCTTTCTGGTGCACGCGGTGGTTGCCCACGAGGATGCCGCGTTCTTCCGGCATTCTGGGTTCGCACCGTGGCCAATTCGCGACGCGCTCGTGCGCAACCTTCGCGAACGGCGCTATGTGCTTGGTGCGTCGACCATCACAATGCAGTTGGTGAAGAACGTGTTCCTGCGCCGCGAGAAGACGCTCGCCAGAAAGATCCAGGAGGTCCTCCTGACCTGGTGGGTCGAGCGGTCGATGTCGAAAGAGGAGATTCTTGAACTCTATCTGAACGTCATCGAGTACGGGCCTCAGGTCTACGGCGTGCGTCACGCGGCTTCGCACTACTTTGGCCGAACGCCGGCTGAGCTGAGCCCTGCAGAGGGTGCGTATCTCGCCATGATTCTTCCGAACCCGCCGGCCTTTCATGAGCAGTACGACTCCGGGGCGGTACCCGCTGCGTTCGGGCGCCGCGTTCGGCGTTTTGTCGACACGCTTCGCGAACACGGGCGCATCGACGAGGAGGCCTACGGGTTGGCCCTCGAGGAACTGGCCGATATGCGATTCTCACGCGACGGCGAACGTGTTGGTCCAGAGCTGCGTGGCAGCAGCGCCTCGCTTCCGATTGAGGGCTTCTCTGGGATGCCGCTCTTGCAATGGAGCGACGATCCGGGGGCAATCAATGACAGCACCGACGAGGACTCGTCCCCGTCGGCTTCGTGGGAAGAGAGTTGGCCTTGAGTCCGAAGCGCGATTGGGCGGCGAGGCTCGTCCAACAACGGTACGTCGTACTCTCGCTGCTCTCGCTTCTTGCGGCATGTGGCATGGCGTTCGTGCCGTGGCTTCGGTCACGATTTGATCCTGGCGAGCTTGTGGCGGGCGACAGCCAGATCCTGAGCGATGAGGCCTGGGTCTCCGAGCAGTTTGGCAGCGAGCCCCATGTCGCGGTGGTGCTGGTCGAGTCGGAGCGCGACCTACTAAGCCACGTGGAACTGGCGCGTATGCATGCGCTTGCGATGGAGCTCGCGGGCATCTCGCGTGTGGAGCGTGTGGAGTCGCTGACGACCTCCAGGTTGCCTCTTGCTGAGGTGGAGGATCCGGGCGCAACGCTCGATGACTTGGATGACGACGTGGGTTCGGACCCAGTCGTTCTCGATCTCCTCCACACCATCGTCGGTGCTGACCCAGAGCGCTTTCCGACCGGTCTCCTCTCCCTGCAGGGTGGCGGTATTCAACTCGCGACGGTGGGTGAGCCGCACGCAGAGCTCAGCGAAGAACAATCACGCATGGCGCGCGAGGTACTCGCTCGAACGCCTTTGCTGCGACGGCGATTCGTCTCGGATGATGCGCACGTTGCAGCCATCGTCTTGGTCATCGAGCGCACACTTTCGGATGAGCAGGAGCAAGCGCTGCTTGGCGAGATGCGGCGGGTGCTGAGCCATCATCGCTTCGACGGTTCACGTCTCTCGATCACGGGGCTGGGGGCGATGCGCGCGGAGATGGTTCGCTCGCTGCGTGAAGACCAATGGCGCCTTGTCTTCTTCGCGGTGCTTGGTTCGCTGATCGTGTTGATGATCGGGATGCGGAGCGCGGCCGGTGTGCTTCTTCCCCTTGCGACGGTGGGCATTTCGTTGAGTCTGACCATGGCCATCATGGTCCTGTCGGATACGCCGCTGAACCTGCTGACGAACATGCTGCCGCCGCTTCTTCTGACCATCGGTCTCGCAGAAGCGATGCATATGGTTCTGCGTTTTGGCGAGCTGCGCGAGGCGGGTCTTGAGCCAAACGAGGCCGCAGCGGAGACGCTCCGCACGATGTGGCTCGCGTGCTTTGTAACCACCTTCACCACTGCGGTGGGTTTTGGCGCTCTCATCTTCCAAGAGACCGAAGTGCTTCGGCGTTTTGGAGCGATCTCTGCGGTCGCGACGATGCTGACGTACGTGGTGACCGTGCTCTTGGTGCCTGCAGCCTTGCCGACCTTTCGGAGCGCGACGAAGAAGCCAGCGAAGCATGAGGAAGATGCACTCGACCGCGCGCTCTGGTGGTCGGCGGCCAAGACGGCGGCGCATCCGTTTGTCACGATCGCAGCTGCGCTCGGGCTCTTCGTTTGGTTCGTCTCTGTCGCGTTTCACATCGAGGTGGATTCGCGTGTGCGCGATCAGTTTGCACGTGACTCCGACGTGGCGCGGACCTCGGGAATTCTTGAGGAGCATCTCGATGGCTTTCGCTCGCTTGAGGTCACGCTGGCCTCGACTCCAGGCACATTTCACACGCGTGACGGGCTTGCATTGGTGGAGACGATCGGGCGCTCGGCAGCAGAGCGACCCGAGATGTTGCGTGTCACCAGCGCAGCAGATTGGGCGCGCGAAGCCCACGTGCGCATCGCCAATGATGAGCAGGTCCGCAGCGCAGATTTCCACTCCGATGAGGAGCTCCGCGCGCTGATCGCCTTGATGTCGCACGCGGGTGCTCCGATCTCTCGCTACGTCACGGAGGACGGAAGCGCGGCGCGCATCGAGATGCGTGTGCTCGACCATGGGGCCGCACGAACGCTTCAGATGGCCGAGTCGTTGCGCGCACTCGCAGAGTCGTCAGCGATGCATCCGACGGTGCGTGTGAGTGGTGAGGCCTATGCAAATTCGCATGGCCTCAATCGCGTGGTGCGCTCGCTCGGCAGCTTGAGTGCTGCCGTGGTCGTCATCTTCATTGTGATGACGCTGCTCTTTCGGAGCCTGCGCCTGGGGCTGATTTCCGTGCCTCCCAATGCGCTCCCGCTTGCATTCACGCTGGCCTACATGGTCTGGCGCGGTATCGCGCTCCATGCGGCGACGGTGATTGTTTTTACCGTGACCGTCGGTCTGGCCGTGGATGGAACAACGCACGTCATGGCCCGCTATCGCGAGGAATTGGCGGCAGGCGGGACGAGCGAGTCGGTGCTGCGCCGCACGGTGGCAGGCAGCGGTCGCGGCGTGTTGCTCTCCTCGCTCACGCTCATCGTGGGCTACCTCGTCTTGCTCGCATCGACCTTTGAGCCCGTGAGGCTCTTTGGGGAGCTCTCGGGCGTCGCGATCATCGCGTCGACGATCTGCCAGACCTTCTTCCTGCCCGCGCTGCTCGCCGCATTTGGTCCAAGGCCGAGCGTCCATGCAAAAATGCATGGGTCGAACGCTGCGTCAGATCGAGAGCCGCCCCATGAGGGATGACGTGAACGCTGCGTCGTCGGGGAAATAGTCGAACGAGGCGGTGATACCGAGCACCTCGAAGACGGCGCCCGCTTCGAGTCGAAGGCCTGCGGAGACTTGCGGCTGAAGGCGGTATGCGAAGCCAGCACCGACTGAGAAGGATGGCGGCAGGATGTAGCTTGGCGTCGCGAACTCGAGGACCGCGCCGAGCGTGACCGTGCGCTGAAAGTCTGCGTCGGCGGCGATGCCGAGAATCACGATCTCGCCAAAGCCAATCTCGTAGCCAACGCGTCCACGGAAGCCCTGATCGAAGGTGCCGCCGATGCCGATGAAGGGCCCGCCGTGGCGGATGATGTCGAAGCCTCCGGCCTCCTCGATGCGGAAGGGCAGGTTCGCGCGTGCGCCGAGCTCACGCGGGGTGAGTGTGATCGCGCCGCTTGCGTCGGTGGGCACATCGAGCACCTCGAGGTGCTGCGCATCGGGTACGTGCGAGACCACTTGGATCTCGTCAGGGACGCTTGCGAATGTTCGTGCAACAGCACGCGTGTACGTGACCGTGCCGTGCCTCCCGTGAAGGTGGGATTCGAGGAACGGATGCCGCGCGCGAAGCGCATCTTTGTTGAGATCGGTGGCGCGCAGGTGGACGTCGCCGCGCAGCGTGACCTCGATGCGTGTGCCTGCCGTGAGGTGCACATCGAGCGCGTGAAGCTGCGGCGTATCCGAGGTCGTTTCGCCCATGCTGAGCAGCACGTTCGAGAAACCTGGCGCCGAGGCGTAGAGCTGAAAGGTGCGATCGCTGTCACCGACCAACGTCCATGTGACGCTCATCTCGCAGGCGACAAAGGTCTCGACTTCATTCTCGCACTGCATCGACACACGCTCGCTCTCGACGCGCACATCGGAGACGGCGGGCGATGCGCGCAGGGCGCCAAAGCGTGCTTGCGCATCGAGGATCTCGCCCTCGGGGAGGGGGCTTGAGGGGACGCTCGGCGCTTGTTGGGCTGCGAGGGACGAGGGGAGAAGAAAAGCTGCAGCGGCGCAGGCGCTCGCGAGGCTTGAACAACGACGTGTGGGAAGGAGCACGGAGCGAGCATACGCGAGGGAGTGCACGGGCTCTTTTTTTGACGCGAGAGGGTCACCTCCGATAGCTGGAGGGCATCTCATGTCGGCACTCGTACAAGCTGCGGTCACGCTTCGGAAGACGGCGCGAGCCTCGCTTGGGGCCTCGGTTGCGGCGGCCTTTGCGCTTGTGCCTTTGCTCGGCGTGTTTCGACTGCAGAGCGAGGGCTTTGGCCTTGAGCATGCGGCGCTTGCGGTGGCCTGGGCCGCCTGGCTTGGCACGCGCGCAACGATGCGCTTTCGCTCGCAGGACAAGGTGCACGGACGCACGACGCCGCGTCGTGAAGCCATCATGCTCGACCTCGAGATTGGCGCCCTCTTGCTCGTCGGTGTGCATGGGATTGTGCAGGCGGCAGGCGGGCTCGATGGTCCGCTCTACCCGATGGTCTATGTGCTTGCGGCCTTCCTCGCGGCCTTCGCGATTCAGCCGACGGGCATCATCCTCGTGGTTCTCTCGATCGCCTACGAGGGGCTCATCTGGGTCGCGGCAGAGCCCGTGCTCGCGATGGACCGCATCCTCTATCACGCGGTCTTCATCCTCTTTTTTGGCGTGCTCAACGTCCTTTTTACCCGGGTAGAAATCGCCCGCGTGCGTGAGACCTCGAAGCGCGAGCGCGATGAAGAACAAGAGCGCGTGAACTCGGATGCGCGTCTCTTTCGTCTCGCAGGTGCGCCGAGTGTGGAGAACGCGAATGCGACTTCAGGCGAGAAGGTGGTGCGCTCTTCCGTCGAAGAAGTGCGTGATTCGCTCTTTCACGTGCTCGACCTGCTCAAGAAGACGCTTGAGTTGCACACGTGCATTTTGCTCTTCGCGGGTGAGGATGGACGGCTGCGGATCGTCGAGATGGCGACCGACAGCGACGATGTCGATGAGGGGCCTTTTGAGCGCGGTGCGGGTGCGGTCGGGGCAGTCGCGATGCGTGGCCTTGTGATGAACCTTGAGGGCCTCAAGCCTGGGTACCGCGGGCTTTGCTACTACCGAGAAGGCACCTCGAACGTGAAGACGTTCTTGGGTGTGCCCGTGATGGAGAACGGTCAGCTTCGAGGCGCCATCTGTGCGGACAGGCTCGACGCAAAGCCCTTCACGCCGCGTGAAGAAGATGTGCTGCGCGCAGCCGCAACGCAGGCGCTTCGTGGCATGCAGAACGAGCGCGTCTTTGTGCAGCTTGAGCGCAGCAAGCGCGAGCAAGCGGCGCTCTTCAAGGCCTCTGCGGAGCTGGGCGCGGCGCTCACCGAAGACCAGGTGCTGGATGCCGGTCTCTCCGCAGCCAGTGCGCTTGTGCGCTTTGACTTCGCTGCGATCACATATTTCGATATGAACAAACGTCAGCACAATGTGCGGCTGGCGCGTGGCGATGGGGCGGAGGCGTTCAAGGGGCTCACGTTCAAAGACAACCACTCGCTCGCGGCGATGGTCGTGAAGAACAAGCACTACCTTCCCTACCGCGGGGAGCTCGACAGCAAGCAGGTGCTCTTCACGAGCAAGGTGCAGCTCCCCAAGGCGATGCGCTCGGCGCTCGTGCTTCCATTGCTTGTGCGTGAGGATGCGATTGGCACTTTGGTGCTCGCGGCGGAGCGCGCGCATGCGTTTGGCGATGGCATTCGGCCGACCCTGCAGGTGCTCTCCAATCAGCTGGCGATCGCACTCTCGAACGCGCGTGCGGTGAGTCGTTTGGAGGAGATGGCGACGACCGACGGCCTCACGGGCTGCCTCAACAAGCGCGCCTTCTTGGAGGAGCTCGAGTCGAAGATCACGAGTGCACAGCGCTTTGGAAAGAAGCTCTCGCTCGTCGTGACGGACATCGACCACTTCAAGAACGTGAACGACACGTACGGGCACGCGACGGGCGATGTCGTGATCAAAGAGCTTGGTGCGATCCTGACACGCATGAAGCGCGAGACCGATCGTGTGGCGCGCTTTGGTGGCGAAGAGTTCTGCATCCTCTGCGAGGAGACGGATACCGAGGGCGCTGTGCTTCTTGCCGAGCGCGTGCGCGAAGAGCTCGGTCGCACGGTGTTTCAGACGGAGCTTGGCAAGCTCAAGGTGGCCGCATCGCTTGGTGTTGCGACCTTCCCGCAGGATGCGAATGGCTCGAAGGAGCTCTTTGAGATCACCGACAAAGCGCTCTACGCCGCGAAGCACGCCGGTCGCAATCGCGTGTGCACGGTGAAGGATTTGTGAGCGACGCGCGCTGGGTGACGCGTCTTGCACGGCCCGATGAGGTCGTTGAGATTCAGCGCATCGGGCTCGACGCGGATGTGCGATTCGAAGAAGTGGGCCATCCCGAATTGTCTGGTGAGACGATCCCGGAGGACGCTGCCGAGCGTGCGATTCGCGATGGACGTTTGTGGGTCGTGGAGCGTGATGCGGATGTGATCGGTTGGGCCGTGCTTGGGCGCCTCGAGGGCGAGCTTATCGTGGGTCAGATCAGCGTCCTTCAGCGTGCGGGACGCGAGGGTGCCGGCACTGCGCTCTTGCTTGCGCTCCTTGCGATTGCGCGTGCGCGCGGTGAGCAATCGATCGTGCTCAACACACAGTCCGACGTGGCTTGGAATGCGCCCTGGTATGCGAAGCATGGCTTTGTGGTCGTGCCAGAAGCCGATTGGGATGAGCCGTTGCGCAAGCTGACCGAAGCACAGAACAAGGACGGCGTGGATTGGTCGAAGCGCGTGCATATGAGGCTTGCGCTCCGCACTTGAACGCGCCTCTTGTTCTAACTTGAGGATCTCCTGCATCGTGATGCGATGGA
The DNA here is from genome assembly GCA_044373065.1 of Sandaracinaceae bacterium. GTDB lineage: Bacteria > Myxococcota_A > Polyangia > Polyangiales > Sandaracinaceae > JAFLCL01. Next base: position 32,307 of record JBILQT010000023.1, on the reverse strand, counting down.
CGCGCGGCGCTGGGCTTTGGCTCGACTCTTTGGTTGTGTTGCCTCGCTTGCTTGGATGACCTTGCTGGTCTCGTGTGAGCGACCTGCACCGCGCGTTGAAGTGGCGCTGGTCACCGACGCTGCGCCCGGCCTTGAGTTTCACTTCGTCGAGCTCGTGCTGCTCTCCCAAGACGCAGAGGCCACAGACCCTGAGCGCTTTGCGCGCGTGCAGGTTTCGACGGGAGAGCGCTTTGACACGCCGCGCTCGATGACGCGCTTTCTGCCAACTGCGCCTGGGCGTTACGACCTCGATGTGCGCCTGCTGGCGCGTGACTCCGTGCGGCCTTTGCTCTCAAGGCACCTCACACTCGATGTGCAGCAAGACATGCGTGTGGTTGTGCAGTTGGACCGCGCCTGCATTGCCGTGGAGTGCCCCGCATCGGGTGCGCCCGGTGCAACCGAGTGTGTGGGCGGTCGTTGTGAAGACCCTGCGTGCGTGAGCTCGCCGCTCGCATGCCCGACGCGCACGGGCTGCATGCGCGACGAGGATTGCGCGGTGAACTCCACCTGCGCGACGCCCGTCTGCAGCGATGGTGTTTGCTTCGCGTTTCCAACGCGGGAGGCGTGTCCTGACGACAGCTACTGCGATCTTGCGCGCGGATGCGTTCCCTATGAGCGACGCGAGGTGTGCGGACAGCATTGCCTGTTGGACGGTTGTCGCGAGGGCTATTGGGATTGCGAGGGCGTTGACATGACATGCGTCCCCTTCCTCATTCGCCCCGCAGGCTCAAGCTGTGGCGCGGGTGTGTGCAGCGAAGAAGGGGAGTGTTCTGCCTGCGAAGAAGGCCGTGCTTGCGACACAGGAAACCCTTGTGAAATAGGCGTAATTCGCTGTGACTCTGGCGGCGAAGTGTGCACCCCCACGGGGCCCTCGGCGCTCGGCACGCCCTGCCGCGACGCGGTCGGCGTCTGCGATGTTGCGGAGGTCTGTGACGGAACCCGAACAGTGTGCCCTCCCGATGCGCTCTTGGCAGGTGGCACGACGTGTCGCGCATCGCTTGGCGTGTGTGATGTCGCCGAAGTGTGTGACGGGCTCTCTGCGATGTGCCCCGCGGATGCGCGCCGCGGAGCAAGCGAGGTGTGCCGTGCATCGCTTGGTGTGTGCGATGCGGAAGAGCTCTGCGACGGCGCGGGCGTGGACTGCCCGGTGGATGCGCTGCGTGCTGCCGGCACCTCATGCCGCGATGCGATCGATGCATGCGACGCGCGCGAGTTGTGTGATGGCGTGGGAGCCGCATGCCCTCCGGATGCGTTGGTTGCTGCAGGGAGCGCGTGTCGATCCAGCACCGGCATGTGTGATGTCGAAGAGCAATGCACAGGCGACAGCGCTGCGTGTCCGATCAACGCTTTCTCAGCGACGGGTGCAGCGTGTGATGCGGGCTTCTGTGATGGCGGCGGGCTCTGCCTCGACACATGCACGCCTGGGGCTGCGTGCAACACAGGAAACCCTTGTGAGCAGGGACGCATCGATTGCTCGAGCGGCACGCCGCGATGTCTTGGTGTGGGGCCAGGTCATGCAGGCACCGTGTGTCGACTCGCGAGCGGCCCGTGTGATGAACAAGAGGTTTGCTCTGGCACGAGCACGATGTGCCCTGCCGATCAGATGCTCTCCGCTGCGACCACCTGCCGCGCGGCGAGTGGCATCTGCGACGCCGCAGAGACCTGTGATGGCTTGAACCCCTTGTGCCCTCCCGATGTGCTCGCAACGGCAGGGACGGTCTGTCGCGCGGCCGCCGCAGGCTGCGATGTGGCGGAGGTCTGCTCAGGCACTGCCACGACCTGCCCCGCAGATCGCGTTGCGCCTGCAACCACCGTGTGTCGTCCAAGCGCTGGCTTCTGCGATGTCGCTGAGGCTTGCAGCGGGACCACGTCTGTCTGCCCTGCGGATGGCTTCCGTCCCGCGAGCGTCGTCTGTCGTGCATCGGCGGGTGTCTGCGATCTCTCCGAGAGCTGCAGTGGCAGCGAGGCCGCATGCCCCACAGATGTTTTCCGCGGTGCAGAGACCGTATGCCGCGCATCCGCGCGTGAATGCGATGCCGCCGAGGTCTGCTCAGGTGCCGCTGCAGCATGCCCACCCAATGGGTACCAACCCGTCCTTACATCATGTACCACTGGCCAATGCGATGCAGCCGGCATCTGCGCCATCGAGCGTGATTGCGATCACCGATGGCGTGTTGCGATGCCGCTTCCGAATACCTCGAAGATCGTCGCCTCCACACGTGGCGTTGCAGCGCTGATGTGGGGCACTTGGCCGCCGCGCGCAGCGGGCTTTCGAGAGACAGACGGGAGCAGCGTTTGGTCCTATCCCGTCCCAGGTTCCAGCCTTCACTCTGGTGCATCTGCGAACTACTTCTTCGTGGGTGGACGCAACGTGCATGGGGCGAACTGGGCGGCCTACGACATCGAGACCGGCGCTGTGCGGGCGACCATCGCGCATACCAATGGCGTCTCGGAACTTGGCTGGGCCTATTCGTGGATGGGCGTCAACGCGACGGGAACCTCGTTCTTGATTCCCACCAACGTCAACCTTCCGAGCCCGACATGGTCGCTCACGGTGACAGGTGCGGCCGCGCCACTGACGGGGGTCTCACCGACCAGCCTGCTCATCTCACATGACGCATCCGGGAACTACGCGACGCATGCGGTGACTGGAAGCGGCAATGCGGTCGTGCGCCCTTATCCACTCTCGGATGGCCGATGGGCAGTCCTCGCTGGCAGCGCGACGTTGAGCGGTCATGTCGTGCCTGCAGGCACCTACGAACTTGTCTTCTTGAACCCAGATCTCTCTTTCGAGCAGGCCATCACAGTCCCCATTACCAATCCCTCCATCATCCAAGTCGGCATTGGTGCCACCGACCTCATCCTGCTCTCCGACAACACCAACCTCTGGGCATACAACACGTCAGGTTTGGTCTGGATGCGTCCCGATTGCGGAGGCACCGGGCTCGGGGCATCTGCGACGGAAGTCTTTGTGGGCGCACGCTGGGATACGACGCGCAGGTTCTGTGGACGCCCGATGCCCTCCGGCTCTGCGCAGCGCGATGGTCGGGTGGCCGTGCTCGATGCAGCCACGGGTATGACGCTCTCCACGCGCATGTTTCCGCTCACGAACACGGCGCAGATTGCTGTCTCCAATGATGGCGACGTGTATTTCACCATCGAGTCGAACAGCGCCGTGTGTGGCGTGACGATGGTGCCCCAGTCCATCCTCGCCTTCTGAGCGCATCCAATCCGCGCATGCGGACGCGTGAGTTCGGACGCACATGACGGCGTGCTTCTCAGCGATGCGCTCTGTATCTTCGTGCCTCTCACGGAGACCAAGATGCAGAGCTTCGACATCGTGATTTGTGGTGGCGGTTTGGCTGGGCTCACGCTCGCGCTTCACATCCGAAAGCAGATGCCGACCATGACGGTCGCGATCGTGGAACCGCAGGTGCGGCCCCTTCCCGACGCCTGCCACAAGGTGGGCGAATCCTCGGTGGAGATCGGCGCGCACTTCTTCGATTCGGTGATCGGTCTGCGCGACTACTTGCTCGAGCATCAGCTGATCAAAAATGGCCTGCGCTACTTCACCGGCGATACGCAGGGCCCACTCGCCAAGCGCCGTGAAATCGGCCCAAGTGAGCACCCTGTGCTGCCGAGCTACCAGCTCGATCGCGGCAAGTTCGAGAACGACCTGCGCGACTTCTGCGAGAAGGCTGGCGTCGCGATGTTCGAGGGCTACTCGACGTACAAGATCGACTTGATCGAGCCAGGCAGCGAGGGTCGCAACCTCGTTCATGCGGCGGCCAAGGGCGGCAAGAAGGAAGTCTTCGATTGCCGCTGGGTCGTCGATGCCTCGGGCCGCAATCGCCACATCCAAAAGAAGCTCGGCCTCACCAAGGACAGCGGCCACTACCACTCCTCCGCGTGGTTCCGCATCGCGCGTCGCTTCTACGTGCAGGAGCTCGTGCCCGAGACGGATACGGCCTGGCATGCGCGCGACGTCGATCAGAACCGCTGGCTCTCGACGAATCACTTGATGGGCAAAGGCTATTGGGTCTGGCTCATCCCGCTCTCGAGCGGCCTTCATTCGATCGGCATCGTGGCCGGTGAAGAGCACCATCCCTTCGAGACCTTCGCGCGCCCCGAGACGGCCCTCGCATGGCTCGCGAAACATGAGCCCGTCCTCTACGAGAAGATCAAGGACGAGCCGCTCGAAGACTTCAAAGTGCTGCGTCGTTTTGCGTACACGAGTGAGCGCGTCTTCTCGCGTGAGCAGCGTTGGTGTTGCGTCGGCGAGGCCGGTGTCTTTGTCGACCCGCTCTACTCACCCGGCTCGGATCTGATCTCGCTCGCCAACGTGCTCTCGACCGAGATCATGAAGGCCGACTTGATCACACAAGAGCCACTCGAAACGCAGATGCTTCGCGAGAAGCAGTCGAACGATTTCTTCCTCGGCTTCACGGAAGTGACGACCTCCACCTTCCGTGGCCACAGCCACATCAATGGCTCGCCGGCCGTGCTCCCCGCGAAGCTCTACTGGGACAACTTCCACTACTGGTCGTTCGTCTGTCAGTATTTCTTCAACGAGATTTACAAGGTCGCGCCCGAGGATCACGCGAAGTTTCGCAAGCTGCACATTCAGTTCTACGAGCTGAACTTGAAGTCGCAGAAGGTGCTCAAAACATGGGCCGCGATCGAGCCCGGTTCGACGCACGGTGATTTTGTCCCGCTGCCGCAGTTCCCCTCCGCGCTCGCCGATCTGCACCTCGACTTGCAGAACCGACGCTCTCCCGACGAGACCTTTTTGGTCATGTCGAAAAATTATGAAAATGCGCGCGAGGTCGTGAAGGAGCTGACGCTGCGTGCACTCAAGGCGGTTGGAAGGGATCGCGCACATCTCTTCGCCGAGCGCACGGGCATGCTCGAGTGGGGATTCGAATTCGATGATCTCCGCCTCGTCTACGACGAGAGCAAAGAGCGTCGCAATGAGCTCCGTCGGCAGATTCATCGCATCCCGCGCGACATGGAGCGCTGCCTTGGCAAGCCGGAGAACGACGGCGTGGGCCTGACGATGCGCGAGCTTGTGCAGCTTGTGCAGAGCAAGCGCGTGGATGCGAAGTCGGATGCGGCAAGCCCCGCGGAGTGAAGCACCCCGCATGCGTTGAGCTCCGAGCGAGCCAACACGAATACAGCCCCTGCAAGTTCAATCCTGCAGGGGCTGTCGTCGTCGGGTAGCCCCGATTCGCTCTGAGAAGCCTGCGCGGTCCAGTGTGCAGGCGACGGAAATAGAGGAGCCTCAGTGCCGATGGGGGGTAGCACCGAGGCTCTGCACGCCCGTGGGGGGAAGGGGGGGCGTGCGATGTTGAGGTTACGCCTCCTCCCCGCGAAGTCGAGTGCAACGCTTTGTTGCACTTTTGGAATATACGCAAACCCTCGTAATTGCTCGTTTTTCGCGATGTTTGCGATGGGGTTTGGCGGCTACACCGCAAGAATGAACTGCAAGAAGCCGATGAGGGAGCCCGCAAGACCCTCAAGGCGAAGCTTCCGGAGCCCTCGCAATGACGCCGATTCGGCAGACTTGACGCTCGGAACGTGGCGGGCAAAGAGGCCGCAATGCATCCGATTCTCTTCGAGATCCCGATTCATCCGGTGATCATCAGCTTGCTCGCAGCCCTCGGCTTTGATTCAGGAAACTCACTGCCGATCTACTCGTACGGCGTGATGCTGGGCACATCGATGATCCTTGGATGGAACGTCGTCATGTACTTCGGCAAGCGCGAGGCCTACCTCAAAGACCCGAAGGCGAATGAGGACTTCCTCGCCAACGCGTTCATCGTCTGCGCCCTCTCCGCCATCCTCGGCGCACGCATCCTCTACTTCATCACGGTGCCCGAGGACTTCACGAGCATCATGGATGTCTTCGCGATTCGTCGTGGCGGCCTCGTCGCCTACGGCGGCTTCCTTGGGGGCTTCTTCGCCGCCATCGGCTGGGTGCGGATCTACAAGGGCGTGGCCCTGCTTCGCTTCGCCGATGGCGCGGCACCCGCGCTCGGCCTGGGCCTCGGCCTGACGCGCATCGGTTGTTACCTCTACGGCTGCGACTTCGGTGGACGCTTGGAGGCTGACGCACCCTCATGGCTGCAATCGCTCGGCACCTTCCCGCACTGGCACGACAACGCTGGCTCGCCCGCCTGGAGCTGGCACGTGCAGCAATACAATCTCGACTACGCCGCCGAGGGCTCGTTCCCGGTGCATCCAACGCAGCTCTACGAGAGCCTCTTTGGCCTCGTGCTCTTTGGCCTCTGCCTCTTCGTCTGGTCGCGCCGTCAGTTCCACGGACAGGTGCTGCTTGTCCTCACGATGGCGTACAGCGTCTGGCGCTTCCTCATCGAGATCGTTCGCGATGATCCAGGCCGAGGTGGTGCATTCGACTTCACCACCTCGCAGATCATCTCGCTCATCCTCTTCCCGCTCGCGGCATTCTTCTACATGACGCAGTACAACGCGTGGAAAGCCAAGCCGTACAAGGTGATTCGTCTCTTCTCGCCACTCCCAGAGCCCGTGCTCGTGACAGGCGCGAAGGCGGCGGACGAGGACGATGAGGACGACGACAAGCCCGCCGTGAAGTCCTCCGAGAAGGCCGAAACGAAGGCGGACGAGAAGGACGAGGCGAGCGAGAAGGAAGACTTGAAGAAGACCGCTTCCGATACGCCGAAGGCCAAGAAGAAGTCCTGAACGAGGTCAGTTCGAACGAGAAAGGGATGCCGCGAGAGCCGCATCCCTTCTTCTTTTCCGTCACTTGGATGAACGATCCATGGATACGTTGATCCATGGATACGTTGATCCATGGATTGATAGATGGATCAACGTATTGGATCAGGGTGCCTGGAACTCGACGTCGGAGATCCAGATCGAGCCGCGCGATTGTTCGGGCGAGGGCATGACGAGCTCGATCGCATCGAGGCGCGTGAGGTCGAGGGCGGGCGCGAGGGCGCGAAGGCGTGCGAGGGGGATGCGCAGCGTCGAGAGCACTTCGATGGGATTGCCGGCGGGATATCGATGCGCGATGCGTCCAACGTCGGCACTTGGGATCGAGACGCTCACACCCGCGGCATCGCGAACACGCACAATGAAGCTCTGCTCGACCAAGCCATCGTTGATCGTCGCGATGCGTGAGGCGACGCGTAGCGCGATCGCCTCCTCGGCGGAGGCATCGAATGCCGCGAGCTGAAATGTCGCTGTTGCGGGCGCGGCATCCCACGCGAGTCGCACGCCACCACGCACATGAGGATAGTTCGCAGCGCATGCGCCGACACATCGCAAATCGGCCGTGTAGCCAGCGAATGCGTTGCTCTGACCGAGCGCGTTGGTGGTGAATCCGGGGCGCGAAAAGTCATCGACGCTGGTGCGCGTTGGGCTCGCGTAGGAGAAGCGAAAATCGAGCGGTGCGCCCGACCACGCTTGGACGATGGACGGCGTCTCCTCGTCGGTGCGCATGTAGGCCAGGGCGCGCGCACGTACGCTTGTCGTGCGGATCCAATCGCCGAGGAGCACCTCCAACCCCGCGCGTTGCTGGCTCGCGGTGATCTGATCGCTCGGCCTGCAAACCGTCCCGCGGTTGTCGTCGAAGCGCCACTCGCTGTTGAAATAGTTGTGGTTCGCGCGGGCGAAGAGAAGCTGCGTGCGCTCGAAGGCATTCATCGTGAGGCCGCGGTCGTACATGCGCAGACCTTGGAGATCCTCCACGTCGCCATCACAGCCAGGGAGCAAGACGAGGTAGGGAACGCCCCGCGGAGAATTCTCCTGATAATCCGTGGGCGCGAGCGCGAACACCGAGCTCAATGAGACGCCTGCGATCGGCGTGTTCGTGAGTGCTTGCGGTGCCTGCGAGACGGCCTCGCCACCGCGTGAATGGCCGACGAGGCCGACGTTCATCATGTCGATGGCGTTGCGAAAGCGGCCACTGAATGGCGCTTCATCCGAGGTGGACCAGCGCTGCCAGCGGCGCAGGTGTTCGAGCAAGAGTTGCGTGCGCTCGGCGATGAAGAGCTCGCGACAGTTGAGCGCGTTGGCCGAGATGCTGACCGAGACGATGCCCTGCGCGGCGAGCATCTCTTGCAGGTAGATGTAGCCCTCGGCATTCGGTGTCGTCGTGAAGCCGGGCTCGGTGCAGGCGTACTCCGTGATGTCGCCGCATTGATCGTCGGTGCCATCGGCGGGCCTGCAGTTGCCATGGTTGCCGTGGAGGAAAAGCACGAAGGGTCGTGGTGAGATCGCGGCCTCAATCGGCATGCGCACGACGCCGTAGAGCGTGGTGGGGAAGGGCACGCCGGGTACGGTTTGCGTGGGCAATTCGTAGCGTGTCTCGTCGATCGCGTAGACGCGCATCGGCTCGGTTTGCCCGCCGAGCTCGCCTGCGGGGCCGAGCGCGGTGAGGCGATAGAAGACGACGGGTGCGGGCAAGGTGCGGTCGGTGAATGTGACCGTCGTGGAGGGGCTCTCCGCGAGCATCATCCATGGGCCCGCCGCGCTCGTTGCGCGCTCGACGCGCACGCGTGGTGCATCGGCACCTGTGCTTGCGCGCCATCCGATCGTGACGTCCGTTGCGCCTGCGGGCGTGCGTGTGGCCGAGAGGGTGCGCAGCTCGGTCGGTGCGAAGACATCGAGCACGCTCACGTCGAGCATGCATTGCGCCCGATTCGCTCCGTCGCTTGCGGTGGCGACGACGTTCGTGCGTCCGCGCATCGTTGGCATCGGTGCGAGCGAGACCTCGACGTTGGTTGCGCATGCGTCGCGCGCGGTGATCGCGGGCACGGTGATCGGGCTCGTTGCGCTCGTGCGGACGATCGTGCTGCTCGGCGGACAAGTGATCGTCGGTGCGAGGGTGTCGACGACTTCGATGCTCGTGGTGCACTGCGCCGAGGGGCCACGGCTGGATGCAGCCGTGAAGACGACGTTCGTTGTGCCGCGCGCAAAGCCTTCTGGTGGTGCATTGCTTGTGATCTCCGAGACACTCGACCGCGCGCACTCGGGGGTGATCGAGGGCGTGCCGAGCACTGCTGCGGTGCGGGCGCTCGTGCACTCAAGGCGCTGCATGGGAGGACAGGTGAGCACCGTCGGCGCATCGCAAGGCGCCTCACACGCGCAGCCTTCCAGCGCGAGAAGCGTAACAAGCGCGAATGCCGAAGCACGCATCAGAGCACCCCGCGGGCGTCGAGCGTCCCGAGCTCAATGCGATGCGCAAAGTCGTCTCCGAACTGCACGTAGACCTCGACGCCATCCTCAGGAAGGCGCGCGCGATCGAGCACAAAACGCATGATCCCAGGGCGCGGAAAACGATACGCGTGAAGTGTCCGCTGGCCGACATGCAGCACAGGATCCAGCGCACGCGCAGGCACGAGGCGCCCATCGATGTCGAATGCAACAGCATGCTCCGCGGGCGCGGTGTGATGCGCGCCATCCTCCGCATCGACGTTCGAGAGCGCACTCAACACGAGCGGTACGCGTGTCACGGCGGGTGACTCCTCTGTCGATGCAGAGGCCTCGGTGCGATGTGTACCGAGCTCGTCGTTGGACTCGATCACCACGCTCGCATTCTCCGGCGGAGCACCCGCGGCTTCTTCCGCATGTTGTGGATCGGCTCCGCATCCAAAGAGCAGGCACGAGACGACGAGGAGAGATTGGGCTCGCATGGAAGGAGCCTAAAACAACGATGCACCGCGCAGTGTGGCGGTGCATCGAAGGGCTCTCGATTTGTGACGAGGTCTTAGACGTTGAAGCGGAAGTGCATCACGTCGCCATCGCGCACGACGTACTCCTTGCCTTCCATCGCGAGCTTGCCGGCGGCCTTCACGGCGGCTTCCGTGCCCATGTTCACGCGATCTTCCCACCACATGACTTCAGCCTTGATGAAGCCCTTCTCGAAGTCGGTGTGGATCTTTCCGGCTGCGCCCGGCGCCTTGGTGCCGCGCTTGATCGTCCACGCGCGGACCTCTTGTTTACCCGCCGTGAAGTAGGTGATGAGGTCGAGCATCGCGTAGCCCGTGCGAATGACGGCGTTGAGGCCCGGCTCTTCAAGCCCAGCGGATGCAAGGAAATCCGCGCGGTCTTCATTCGCGAGCTGCATGATCTCGGCTTCGATCTTCGCGCAGATCACCACGACGGGGCTGCCCGAACCTGCGGCACGATCACGCACGCGCTGCACGAGCTTGTCGGTCGCTGCGCCCGCGAGCTGATCTTCTTTCACGTTGCAGACGTAGAAGAGCGGCTTGGCTGTGATGAGCGCGAGATCGCGAATGAGATTGATCGCGTCTTCGTCCTCAAACTTCACGCTGCGCGCGAGCTTGCCCTGATCGAGCACCTTCTCGACCTCTTCGAGAATTGTAGCGACCTTCTTCTCTTTCACGTCGCCCGTCTTCGAGGCGCGACGCGCCTTGTCGAGACGCTTCTGCACCGAGTCGAGATCCTTGAGCGCGAGCTCCATCTCGATCGTCTCGATGTCGGCGATGGGGTCGATGCGGTTGTCGACGTGGAGGATGTTGTCGTCCTCAAAGCAGCGCACGACATGCGCAATCGCGTCGCACTCGCGGATGTTCGCGAGGAATGCATTGCCCTTGCCCTCGCCCTTGCTCGCGCCCTTCACAAGGCCTGCGATGTCGACGAAATCCACCGTGGCCGGCTGCGTCTTGTCGGGGTTCACGACCTTCACGAGCGCATCGAAGCGCGGGTCTGGGACGGGCACGACGCCGACGTTCGGCTCGATGGTGCAGAAGGCGTAATTCGCGGCCTCGGCCTGCTTCGAAGAGAGCGCGTTGAAGAGCGTGGACTTGCCGACGTTGGGGAGCCCGACGATACCGACCGAGAGAGCCATGTGACCTCGTAGAGAGTGACGACCGCGCGCTTCGGAAGCGCAAAAGCGCGCAACCATGCATCCAAGGCAAACACCGAGCAATCATGGCGATCACGAATCGGCGCGGGGCGCTGTGTGAGGCAAGAAGGGCTTCTCGATGAAGACGTGAAGGAGGCTCGCCGCGGCAATCGAGAGGGCGCTGTAGACGACAAAGTGCACAGGAAGTCGCAGCCCCATCGAGGCGTTTTCGTACCAAGCGAAGCTGCGCAGAAGGAGCACGTCGGTGACGTTCACAAAGACGAAGTGAACGAGGTAGAGGCTGTAGGAGAGCTTCGCGAAGAAGCGCAAAAAGCGCCCGCCCAGAAGGGAAATGGCGATCGGGAAGCGTCCGAGCACAAGGCCCAAGACAAGCGCCCCGAAGGCGAGCGAGAGCGCAAAGGCGATGCCTGCGCCTGTCACGACACCGATGTCGCTATCGAGATGAACGCGCATTGTGAGGAGCGCGACTGAGGCGACGAGCGAGGTGAAGACAAGGCCTTGAGCGAGGCGCGGGTCACGCAGCCAAGCGAGCTTCTCCTTGCGCGCCACAAGCAGGCCGACGAGCATGCCGATGCTCAACCCATCGAAGCTTGCGTGAAAGGGCGAGCGCATCGCGCGAAAGAAGAGCGGGTAGTCGAGCGGATGCGGAAGGCCCATCCAGATGCCTGTGCGGATCAGCATGCAGAGCGCTGCGATGCTGAGCAGCGATGCGATCACGATGCGCGTGCTTCGCATGCGAAGGGCGCCGACGAGCAAGGGCGCGGCAAGATAGAATTTCTCTTCGACGCCAAGCGACCAGAAGGTGACGAGGATGTCTGCGGGGAGATAATCCTGCAGAAGGACGAGATGGTACGCGATGCGAAACGCCATGTTTTCGTGGGCGATTGGCGCAAAGAAGAGCACGCCGCTGACGCACACAAAGAGCCACGCGTAGTACGCGGGGAGGATGCGCAGCACGCGGCGCTTCACGTAGGCGATGAAGGGTGTGCGGCCTTCATTCACCGATTCGCGCCTTTGGAAGATGCGATCGAGTTGCAGCGTGATGAGCAGGCCGCTGAGCACGAAGAAGAGATCGACGCCGGACCAGCCGTTGAGAAAGAGCGTGGCAGCGTCGTAGTTGCCGATGGGCCAGAAGGGCGCGTGGCCCTCGCGTCGAATCAAGGTCGCGTGGCGCGCGAGCACAAGGAGGATCGCGATGGCGCGGATGCCGTCGAGCTCGGGGTAGAGACCGGGGCGGCCCGTGATGTCGAGCGAGAGCTTGAACTCGTCTTTGCGCGCTTGGGGCTCAGCCATGGGGCTCAGCCATGGAGCTTTGGCTTGGGCGAGCGCCAGATGATTCCGTCGACGATGTAGTGATGGAAGTTGAGGCTCATCGAAGCCGCGAAGGTGAGCGGGATGACCGATGCGAGGGAGAGCAGCGAGAGCGACTCAAGGGCCATCGTGAGCAGCACGCCGAAGACGGTCATCACGGCGAAATAGGGGAGCCACATCGAGGGCTGCGAGAAGCGCGCGACAAAGCCCGGTGTGTCTTTGCGTGGGCCGGAGAAGCGGTCCTCGTTGAGGATGCGAACGAGCATCACGTATTGAAGGTTGTGCCAGACATTCACGAGCACCCAGCCCGTGAGGAAGTCGCCAATCAGGCCGTATCCGAGGCCGAAGACGAGCGCGTAGGTCGCGATGAAGGTCGCGCGGATGGGCCTTACACGTGCAACCTCTGGGTTGCGTATCGCGCGCAGTGCCCAGCCGATGGCGACTGCGATCGCAAAGGCATCGAGGCCGTAGGCGAGCCACGGTGGGACGGGCAGGAAGTGAATCTCTTGGCCGCCAAAATTCACCACGCCGACCAGGCTGCGATGCGCCATCGCGGCTGCAGCGATCGCGTAGATGAGCACCTCGCTGAGTCTGTCCGGCGCGAGCTGGCCGGCCTTGCGCGCGTAGATGCGATCGACGCCCCAGACCTGGCGCGCGTAGTGAAACGTCTGCCAGTAGAAGTAGATGGCGCCGATGATGCTCGTGCCGAGCACACCGATGCCGAGCGCGACGGAGCCGATCACAAGGGGCGGCAGCACATAGAGCATGAAGCTGCGCTCGCGTGCGCTCGGGTGATGCGCCAGGCGCGTGAACGAGGTGACGACGTGATGCCAGCCGAGGAAGGTCACGTCGGCGATGAAGAGCACTTGAAGGGCACCTGGAATGGACTGCGCGAGCGTGCCGACGGTGACGGCGATGAGCGTGATGCCGACGATGTAGCGATAGTCGAAACGCTCGTTGCGCAACCACGCAGAGGGTGCCGTCGCTGTTACCGCTGTCATGCGTTCATCGTAGCGACTCGCGTCTTTTGAATCAGCAACTCGCATCGCTCAGCGTGCGTTCTCTCGGAACTCCTTCCTCGTCGAGCAACCCAGCTACGCTTGTCCGATGACCTATTGGCCCTTCTGGATGGGCGGCATCGCGCTCGCCTCCGTGGCGCTCTTGCACTGGCTCCTCCTTCACAAGCTGATGAGCGTGACGAGCCGCTTCTCGTCGATCATCGACGCCGCGCGTGGCCTTGTGCCCTCGCGCCCGGAGCCTCTCTCCGAGCACTTTCTCTTCTTCATCGGCATCGCGCTCGGCGGCTTTGCTGCGACGCAATTGCACGGCACGTGGCAGCCCACGCTCTTCGATGCGGGCGCGTCCTTCGCATCCTTTTTCGGGCGATCACCTGTCGTGACTGCGCTCGTGATGGTGACGGGCGGGATGCTCGTGGGTTTCGGCACGCGCATGGCGACTGGCTGCACATCGGGGCATGGGCTCTGCGGTGTCGCGCGCTTCGAGAAGGGCAGCTTGCTCGCGACGTGCTGCTTCTTCGGCACGGGCGTCATCGTCTCCTTCGTGATGAACGCGGTGCTCGCATGACGCAGCTCAAGCTTCTCTTCTTGGGCGCGCTGCTCGGCTTCACGCTCTCGCATATCGGCTTCACCTCCTGGGATGAAGTGCACGCCATGTTCACCTTCGCGGATGTGCGGATGTTTCTCGCGTTCGCCGTGGGTGTCTCGCTGCTCACGTTGGCCTTCACCGTCATTCAGAAGACGTCCTCCCCCGCGTGGTCACCGAGGCCCATTCATCGCGGCACGATCGCGGGTGGCGTGCTCTTCGGCATGGGCTGGGCGCTCTCCGGTGCATGCCCCGGCGTGACCTTGGCGCAGCTCGGTGAGGGCCGCTTCTACGCGCTCTTCTCGATCGCCGGCGTCGTGCTCGGCAATCTGCTCTACGGGGCCTTTCTCGAGAAGAGATTGGGCACCGCGAATGTCACCGCGAAGGCAACCTCGTGAGTGAATCAACGCCGGGTCTTATTCCGAATATCACCCGGGGGTTATTCACACGAAAATGCCCGCTCCATCCTTCGATGTGAGCGGGCGTTTTCCTTCGGTAGGTGAGGCGTCTACTCGTCGGCGGTGAGGTACGTGTAGCTGCCGAGCGAATCCTCGTAGTGCTTCATCAGGAGTTTCACCTGATCGAAGGTGATGAGGCCCTGACGACGTGCACGCTCCGCCTGGCGACGCACACGCTCGACCATCATGCCGGGCTCGTACTCCACGTAGCTCAGCACTTCGCGGATCTCATCGCCCTTCACGAAGTGGCCGATCTCGTAACCGCCCTCGTCATCGAGGCGAACATGCACTGCATTCGTGTCGCCGAAGAGGTTGTGCAGATCGCCCAAGATCTCCTGGTACGCGCCGTTCAAGAAGATGCCCATGTAGTAGCGCTGGTCTTCTCGGAATGGGTGCACAGGCAAGACGCGCTTCACGTCCTCGATGTCGATGAAGTGATCGACCTTGCCGTCCGAGTCGCACGTGAGATCGGCGAGCGTGGCCTTCACCGTCGGCTCTTGGTCGAGGCGATGGATCGGCATGATCGGGAAGAGCTGATCGATGGCCCAGCTATCGGGGATGCTCTGGAAGACCGAGAAATTGCCGTAGTAGATCGAGGCCATCATCTGCTCGAGCATCACGATTTCATCTGGGATGCGCTTGAGCTTCTTGGCGGCCTCAAGGATGCGCTCGCAGCAAGCCCAGAAGAGCTTCTCGGCCTGCGCGCGTTCACGCAAAGAGAGGTAGCCGAACTTGAAGAGCGAGTCGGCCTCCTCCTTGATCTGCGTCGCGTCGTGGAAGGCCTCTTGGAGGTTCTTCGGCTGCACGCCGCCGTAGGTCTCAAAGAGCTGCTTCAAGACTTTGTGCGCCTTGGCATCGGGCTCAACGGGCACGCCGAAGCGCACCTCGTTCTTGCCGACGATCTCAAAGACAAGGACCGACTGATGCGCGGCGATGGCGCGACCGCTCTCGCTGATGATTGTCGGATGCGCGATCTCCACCTTCGTGCAGGCCTCAGCGATCGCTGCGACGATGTCGTAGGCGTACTCCTGAATGTTGTAGTTCTTCGAGGCGTGGAAGTCGGACTTGCTGCCGTCGTAGTCGACTGCAAGGCCGCCGCCGACATCGAGGTACTTCATCCCTGCGCCCATCTTCGCGAGCTCGCAGTAGATGTTGGCTGCTTCGCGGATGGCCGTCTTCACGCTGATGATCGAGCTGAGCTGCGAGCCTGCGTGGTAGTGCAAGAGCTGCAGGCAATCGAGCATGTCGTCTTGCTGAAGACGATCGACGACCTCGACGATCTCACTTGTGGTGAGGCCGAACTTCGCACGGTCGCCGACGGAGTCTGCCCAGCGGCCAACGCCCTTGCTGCCAAGCTTCGCGCGCACGCCGATGCACGGACGAATGCCCGTCTTCTTGAACGCACGCATCGTGTAATCAAGCTCTTCGATGCGCTCGAGCACGACGATGACTGTCTTGTCGAAGCGCTGCGCAAGGAGCGCCGTCTCGATGTACTTCTGATCCTTGTAGCCGTTGCAGATCACAAGCCCGCCGGGCTCTTGCTCTGCGGCGAGCGCGATGAGCAACTCGGGCTTGCTGCCGGCCTCGAGGCCAAGACGCCAGGGCGCGCCGAACTCCACGACCTCGTCGATGAAGTGCTTCTGCTGGTTCACCTTCACCGGGAACACGCCGCGGTAGAGGCCCTTGTAGTCGTACTCGGTGATCGCCTTGTGGAAGCACTCGTTGATGCGCTTCACGCGATCTTTCAGCACGTCCGAGAAGCGAAGGAGCAAGGGCAGCTCAAGGCCGCGTGCATCGAGGTCATTCACGAGCTCGAAGAGATCGATCGTGTGCTCGGGGCGCGTCGGATCAGGAATGACCTGAACGCGGCCTAGCTCATTGATCGTGAAGTACGGATTTCCCCATCCGCGGATTTGATAGAGGTCTGCGCTCTTGGAGACCGACCAACGTTCCTCGTGCTCATCATCCATGACAAAACCTCCGCGCGTGCTTCGGGTTTCGAAGCGGCGCGATCATGGGGGCAAGCGTCTTTCAACGCCACCCTTTGAAACGACGATTTCAACGTGAGCCGCGGCGTCCCCAAAAGCGACGCAGCACACAGAGCCTCAGGGCGCGACGAGGTAGATCGAGACCTTGCCGTCGACGACGAGCACGGAGCGGCTCTCTGCACGACCGCGTGCATTCTCGGCGTAGATGGTGTGCCTGCCCGGCGTGAGCCCCGTGATCTCGCACGTGCCCTCACGCGCCTCGCAGGTGTAGCTGTGCCCGCTGTCGTCGGTGATCGTCACGGTGGCAGCGGTGGGCTGACCATTGGTGCGCACAAAGACGGCAACGCTTGCCTCGGCGAATGCGAGTGCGGGCATCGCGAGAACGGAAGCGAACGTGAGTGCGGAGGCAACGCGTCGAAGGTTCCGTGAGGTCATCTCGCGAGCGTAGCTGATCTCCGAGACGAGACACTTCTCTGAGGTCATCGAGCGTCTGGGCACGGCCCTAGACCGAACGCTTGCGCACGGTCGCTTGCCTTGGGGGCCCCGCCTTGGGCTTGGGTGCGAGCGGCGCCTGACGCGCATCGATCTTCACACTCGGTGCGGGTTGCCCATTCGCCTCGGCATTCGCCGTCTCTTGTGCAGCGACTGCGGCGCGTGCGGCGGCTTGCGCGGCGAGCTCTGCACTCTTCTGCGCGTCGTCTGCAGGCGCGTGACACTTCTTGTATTTCTGCCCCGAGCCGCAATGACGGGTCGTTTCTACCGAGCTTCATGAGCGCTCCTCTCTGCGCGAAAAAAGGGCGCTCAGGCTAATGAGTTCGCCTCTTTGTCGTCAACGATCTCGGGTCATCGTCTGGTCGATATGCAACCCAAAGGTTGCGCGTTCAATATGCAACCCAAAGGTTGCACATTCGTTCACCAGGCCCGCGCGCTGCGCCTGTGAAAGGATACGGCGATGCAGCGCACCTTGAGCTCGGTCCTCGGCAACTCGCAGCGTCTCGATGGAGGCGCGATGTTTGGCAATGCACCGCGTGCCGTCTGGGAGCGCTGGATTGCACCCGATGAGCGTCATCGCATCCCGCTCGCATGCCGCGCGATGTTGATCGAGGAAACGACCTCAGCGGGAACCAAGCGGATTCTCTTTGAGACCGGCATCGGCGTCTTCTTCGCGCCGAAGATGCGAGATCGTTTTGGTGTCGTGGAGTCACGGCATGTGCTCTTGGACAACCTCGCGGCGCTCGGCCTGAGCGATGCCGACATCGATGTGGTGGTGCTCTCGCATCTGCACTTCGACCACGCAGGTGGCCTGCTTGCGGAGTACGCCGAAGGAGAGCCCGCGCGCCTCCTCTTTCCGAAGGCCACATTCGTGGTGGGCGATGAGGCATGGACGCGCGCGAATGCACCGCATGCGCGGGACAAGGCTTCGTTCATCCCCGAGCTGCATCCGCTCTTGCAGGCGAGTGGTCGCTTGGAGGTGGTGAAGGGTGAGCGCTCCGAGGCACTGGGTGATGCGTACAGGCTTCATCGCTCAAGCGGTCACACGCCGGGCCTTGTGCTCGGTGAGGTTGCGAGTGAGGAAGGGCCCATCGTCTTCGCGGCCGATTTGATCCCTGGAAGGCCCTGGGTGCATCTGCCGATCACGATGGGCTACGACCGCTTTCCCGAGCTTCTGATCGAGGAGAAGACGCGCCTCTTGGAGGACCTCGTCGGGCGCAACGGGAGGCTCTTCTTCACGCACGATGCAGAGGTCGCGATGAGCCGTGTGGTGAAGGACGCTCTGGGCAAGTTCACGGCGGGAGAGAGCTGGAACGCGCCGACGCGTCTCGCGGTTTGAGTCCGCGATGAGCACCGACCCGCACGCGCAAACGCACCTCGCGACAGGCACGACGGCGCCGGCCGAGTCGCCCTCTGGTGCACTCAATCCGGGCGAATTGTTCGGCAATCGGTATCGGATCGAGAAGTTCATCGGACGTGGCGGGCAGGGCGATGTCTATCAATGCCAGGACATGGAGGTGCCGGGGCATCTCGTCGCGGTGAAGCTGCTGCATCAAGCGACGCGCACGGAGGAGGAGCGCGCCTTTGCGATGCGTGAGCTGCGCATGATGGCGGCCGTGAGCCATCCGGCGATCGTGCAGTTCAAAGACCTGGGTTGGTACGGCGCGCGGCTCTTCTTTGTGATGCCCTGGCTGCAGGGGACGACGCTTGAGGATGCAGGTCAGCTCTCACGCAAAGAGGTGCGACGCATCTTTGAGAACATCGCCTCGGGTGTGGCCGCGCTGCACTCCAAGGGCATGCGTCATCAGGACATCAAGCCGAGCAATATCTTCCTCTCGCGCATCGATGGCTTTGATCATCTGCTCCCGCTCTTGCTCGACCTCGGCGTGGCCGCGCGTGATGGCGATGCGCCGGTTGCGGGAAGCCCAGACTATTTCGCGCCCGAGCTCGCACGTGCATGGCCGACTGGAAAGGCCACGGGAATTGGGCCTGAAGCGGATGTCTTCGCGCTCGCGCTCACGCTCCGAAATGCGCTGGATCCCAAGACGGCGCCCACGGTCGACCCCTTCTCCGCGAGCAGCCTAGAAGCGCGTGCCGAGAACCCAGTATCGCCTCCGACCACGCCGGATACGGCATACCTCAAGGGCACCTTTGAGCGCTGGCTGGCGATCGACCCCGAGCAGCGCCCAACGGCGCGCGTCTTTCTCACGGAGCTTCAGCAGCTCACCGCACCGGAAGATCAGCGTGCCGAGCGCGCGCGTCTTCTTCGTCGTGTCGCGCCCTGGGTGACGGGCCTTGCGATCGTGCTCGGCGTCACGGGCTACTTCGTGCGCGAAGAGCTGATCGATCGGGCCAAGGCGAGCTTTCAAGCGCAGCAAGAGGAGCAGCAAGCACGCCTCGAAGCGGAAGGCGCGAGGCAACAAGCGCAGGGCGCCATTCACGAGGCGCAAGGTGCACGTCTCGAGGCGGAGGATGCGCGTGAGGCCGCCCGACGCGCGGAGCAGGCGCAAGCGGAAGCACTGGCGCGCGCCGCATCGAGTGCGACGGAAGCCCAGACGCGTGAGGCCCAAGCGCACGCTGCGATGCAGCGCGTTCAAGAGGCACGTGAGGCGCTTACGCGTGCAGAGGGCGACTCCACACGGATGCACGCGGCCCTGCTGGCACTCCAAGAAGCACTCGGTGCTGCAGAGACGGCGCGCGAGAGTGAGCGACGTGCACGCGAGTCGGAGCGGGCCGAAGCAGCCCGCGCCCTTGAGGCACGCACCGAGACCTTTGCGCGTGAGCGCGATGCCCTGACGAGCACACTCGATCGCGCACGGGCGTCGGTGACGGAAGCCCAGACACAGAGTGCAGACGAGCGCGCACGTCGCGAGGCCTTCGAAGCGCAAGTGCAGCAGACACAAGCGCAACTCGAGACACTACAAGGACAATTGCGCACCCAGGAAGCCCGTGTGCGTGAGCTTGAAGCACAAACGGGCGGCGCCAACTCCGCCGAGACACTCGCACGCGAGACGAGTGCACGTGAGAGCGCCGAGGCGCGTGTGCGTGAGCTGGAGACGCAGGTGCGCGCGCTGGAGCAGGCTCTGGAGACGCTTCGCAATCAGCAGCCCGTCACCCCGTAGCGGTGGCGATGTGCAACCGTTTGGTTGCATGTGAGATGCGCAACCGTTTGGTTGCATATGGGGCATGGCCTATTGCGAGATGCGCTTTGCGGCGCACATCCCTGCCCACCAACCGCTTGCGGCGACAAGGCCCAGGGCCACACCGTGTCGCGGGTCGAGATGCCTCAGTGCTGTGCCGGCGTAGCGACTGCGAGAGGACGTGGGCGCGCCCTCCAGTGCACATGCATCTGTGTCCACCATCACGCCGCCTGGATGCTGCGCGCGGCCGGTTGCGAGCACCAGCTGGGGCGCGATGAGCGATGCACCGCTTGTGAGGCGCAGCACCACGCCGCGCTTGGCTTCTCGCTGCGCGACGACATCCACCTCGCTCCAGCTGCTGTCGATGGCCCGCAATGCGTTGCGGAGCTTGTGCGTAAGCCGCTCGCTTTGAATCGAGTGCGAGGCAACGACCTCGCCCACGGGAAGCTTCAATGCGCGCTCCAACGCCTCGGCGACCGGGGCATCGAACCCAAGGATGGGCGGTGTGAGAATCGCGTCAGCGGCATGCCCGCCGAGGGCGCGCCGCATCGCTTCAATGAAACGATGACTTGAGGAAGCGTCGTCGAGTGAGCGTGCGAGCGCAGTGGATGCATTCGCGAAGGCGTCTTGTGTTCGACGGCCATACTCCACATCGATCACGAAGAAGCGTGGCTCGCCTCCACCCTCATTGAGCGCACGTGAGAGTGCGCGTGCATCGAAGCCACAACCCTCCACGTGCGCGATGGCGATGCGGGTCTTTCCCGCGAGGTTAAGGACGCGCGCATCGCTCGATGCCACACGACGCAAGCGCCCTTCGATCGTGGCCACAAGCGGCTGCGAGCGCGCATCCGTAGCCAGCGTGCGCATCTCTCCAAGTGCATGCAGCACCGCCTGTTGCGCCTCACGATGAAGCCCGAGGAAGGCTGCGGACAAGGGCGCAGGAAGGCTCAGCGGGTCGCCCGCATCCCAGGCTCCGCTCGCGCGGTGGGAGAGGCCGCGAGGGCTGCCGACGATGCGCACCTGGGCACCAAAGGCGCGTGCGGAGAGTGCGGCGGCGAGGGCTGCGACACCGGCTCCGACCACGAGCACATCCTCAACGGGAGGCCTCGGTGAATGGGCCTTCATTCGGGCTCGTCACCCACGCTGTAGATGAGCTCGGGCTCGCTCGTCTCGCGCACAGAATCGTCGCCCAAGCCTGCGTAGGCGTGTGCGATGTGGGCCTCCAAAGGGCCATGCCCGAGCACGAGCGATGCGGCCTCGTCACGCAGGAGACGCGGGCTCTCACCGGTGGCCTCTGCGAGCGAAAGTGCAAGTGGCGTAAGGCAACGCGCACAGTCACGAGGCCCAAGGCTCACGCTCGCTTTGCGCAAGAGACCCGCCACGGAGTGCACGCCCTGACCTGCTGCCAACGTGAGCTCGGCCTGAAGCAGACCGCGGCATTCACAGATCACGCGTGCCTGATGCGGGTCGCGATAGAGGATGCCGTGCAGCGTCTCTTGGGATGCGCCTTCGTAGGCAAAGAAGCGCTCGCGATGTCGCTCTCCGAGCGCGGGATGCTTCAAGCGAAGCTGCACCCAGAGGCTCGACGTGCGCGTGGTCTCCTCGGTCACACCACGTCGCCAGGGCGTGTCGTCCCGTGCCTCAAGAGTCGCTCGGCGATCGGCGCAAGACGCACACGGCGATGACGCTCGGCGAGGGCAATGCCCAGGAGCGCCTGCTGCGCCTGCTCAAGGTGATCGTTGACGATGAGGTAGTCGAAGAAGCCGTAGTGCTCGATCTCCACCAAGGCCTTGAGATAGCGGCGCTCGAGCGATTCGGGCGTCTCGGTGCCACGCAGCTCAAGGCGCTTCTTCAGCTCGGGCATCGAGGGCGGAAGAATGAACACAGACGATGCCTCGGGAAGCTTCGCTTTGATCTGCCGCGCGCCCTGGTAGTCGATGTCGAAGACGATGCCGCGCTTGCCCTCGCTCTTGGCGCGGTCGATCTCCGCGATGCTCGTGCCGTACATGTTGTCGTGCACATGCGCCCACTCGGCGAAGAGGCCCTGGCTCACCATCGACTGGAACGTGGCCTTGTCGGTGAAGTGGTAGTGCTGGCCATCGACTTCATTCGCGCGCGGCTTTCGCGTCGTATGCGAGACCGAGAAAGTCAGCTCTGGAAGCTGTGCGAGCAAGAAGCGCGTGAGCGTCGATTTGCCAGCGCCAGAAGGCGAACAGAGGATGAGAAGGAGGAGGTCATCCATGCGGCCGCGACTTTAGCTGGATCGCAGAACCTTGGTGGATCTATCCGTTCTTGTGGGTTCATGAGGATCAACGTGCAACCTTTTGGTTGCATATCGTTCTCCTGCCGATCGCTAGCTCAGGCCATCACAAAGAGGGTTGCACGCGCCCGCAAACCCCGGTCTTTCGCCACGGCCGTTGCGCCCAGGGCGAGCTCCAAGCTGCGCTTTTCCGCATCGCTCTCCAAGGCCACGCCAAAGACATGCACCTCATCGCCCTCTGTGGTGACCACAGGCACGCGGCCCTCGCCGAGCGAGCCCGTCATCGTCGCCAGCGTGACCCACACATCCGTCTCGATCTGCGCGCATGCCCGAAGGTCTGACCAGGCTTGTGTGCCCGTGATCTGCGCCACGCATGCGGCCGCGAGGGCCTCGCTCTGATCGCTCAGGCCAAGCTGCCTTCGCACGTAGCGGAGCGCAGGCGCCGTCTCGGCACCGCCCGCCAGCACCACGAGTGCACCGCGCAAGAGTTGCTCAAAGCGCGGCGCGTTCTCTAGCGCCTCGAGGTCGAGAGAGACGAGCCGCACGGCTTGCACCTCGCACTCTGCTGCAGAGGCCGCGAGAGGCTTCTCTGCCAGCATGCCCAGAGGCTCGCGCTCCTCACGCAGCGCCTTGGCCTCTTCGATGCGCGCCTCACGCTTGCGCGCGATCTTTTCGCGCTCGGCCTTCTTCGGGTTGGGCCCGGCATTCTCGGCTTTTTGAAGCAGATCCGTGCGACGCAGCGCAACGCGCTCGCCTGTGACCCGCGGCAGCGCTTCAGGCCCCCACCAGACGGCATCGAGCCCCTCGGCCAGGGTGTAGAGGCCTGGCTGCAGAGGGTCTGGGTCATGCACCTCGCTCGGGCGAAAGCCCACGGTGTCATCGCCCAGACCGCCACGTCCAAGCGGTGGACAACCGGGTGCCTCCGAGGGCCTCATCGCGCTGGAAGGACGCAGCGCGCGCTCAAGCGGGGTTGTCCAACCTTGCATCGATTGATCGCCTCCGCCGGGCACCACCAAGAGATCACGCGCACGTGTGGCGGCCACATAGAGCAGGCGATTCTCCTCTTCGTCGTCGGCCCGCGTGACGCTCTCGGCATGCGCGCGTAGCTCACTGGGCGTCAGGCCCGCGATGCGCTCGACATGAAGCCCACGTGCGCGATCGGTGTAGCGCGTGGCATCGCCCGAGTTGCGTGCGGTTGGGTCGGCCAAGATCACGATCGGAAACTCAAGGCCCTTGGCGCCGTGCACCGTCGAGATCGTGACGCCCTCATGCGTGTCATCCGAGACGGAGACATCGGTGTACTTCGCCTCCATCGTGCGCTCCTCAAGCTCTTCGACGAAGCGCCGGAAGCTGAGCACGCCACGCGCCTCGGCCAGACGCGCCGTCTCGATCAGGTGGCTCACATTCGCAAGCGAGCGCTCGCCATGCGGCTCCAAGG
Source organism: Sandaracinaceae bacterium (assembly GCA_044373065.1). Taxonomy (GTDB): domain Bacteria; phylum Myxococcota_A; class Polyangia; order Polyangiales; family Sandaracinaceae; genus JAFLCL01. The sequence continues at coordinate 8,706 of JBILQT010000023.1, read as the reverse complement.
CAAGGAGCACATGTGCCCGCGTGGCATCCAAGAAACGTTCGATCGTCTCGGCGATGGGCCTGCGATGTCGCCCAAAGTGCAGGGCCTTCAAGAGCCGCAAGGCATCGGCGACGGGCTCAAGCGCGGACGCTTTTTGGCCTGATTGCAATACGATGGCTTTCGGAACACGCAGGGGCTCAAGCGAGCGATGCTCACGCTGGTAGGCGAGCAGCTCGGCATCGGTGAAGGCGAGGAAGGGGCCGGTCAGTGCGGCATAGACGGCAAGCTCGTCGTCGATCCACTCAATGGCGCTGAGCACCTGATGCACCGCGAGCACCTCGTCGCGTTGGTAGAAGTTGCGGCGCTCGCCCGCCTTGGTGCTGATGCCGTGTGACTCAAGGGCATCGACGTACGCGCGACTTCGCTCCCAGGCGCCAGAGCCCATCTTTTTAAAGAGAATCGCGATGTGACGCGGTGCGATCGCCACCTCCGCGTCGCCCTCCGTCACCTTCCAACCGCTCGATTCGATCATCCACCGGACGAATGATCCTACCCCCCGTGCATACGAATCACGGATGTTGCCGTCGTAGTACTTTCCCCATTGGCCATAGGGCTCGGGCACGGGGAGCACGACCACACTCGGCTGCGTGCGAGAGGCCGCGCGGTGCTTGGCGAGCGCGACGTACTCACGCATCGAGGCGCCAAATTCGTTGGTGGCAAAGGCGCGGTTGACGGCCGCTTGAATGGCCGGCTGGCTGCGGAAGCTCGTCTGGAGGTGAATGACCTGCGCGCCGTGCGCACGAAGGCGCTCGCGTGATTCGAGGTAGGCATCCAAGTCGGCACGACGAAAGCGATAGATGGCCTGCTTCGGGTCACCGACGACAAAGAGCTTGCCGGGCTTGGGCTTGGCGAGCTGGGGCGCGTCGATGCGCGGGTCTTCCGCAGCGAGCAGGGCCACGATGTCGAGCTGCACCGGGTCGGTGTCCTGCACCTCATCGACGAGGATGAAGCGAAAGCGCGCACCGAGTGAGCGACGCACAGGCTCACTCTCGATGAGGAGCGCACGCAGCAGAAAGAGGAGATCGGCGAAGTCGACAAGGCCACGTGCCTTCTTCTCGCGCTCGTAGACATCCACGGCCTCCAGCAGCTCTTCACGCAAGAGCGCCGCGAGCTCGGCCTCGCTCTCCTCGGTGAAGTGCCGCACGGCATCCATCGCCGCGTCGAAGCGCACGAGCACATCCTTGCGCAGCTGCTTGCCGAACATCTTGGTCTTGCCGCGCCACCACTTCTCCTCGGCCTTTTTGATGTCGGACAAGAGACGCACGAGCGCATCTTCATCGCGGCTGCCGCGCAGCTTCTCGCTTGCGAGGAAGGGGTCGACCATCGCGAAGAGGGCTTCGAACGTACGCGTGAGGAAATCTCCGGAGGGCGCGTTTGCGAAGTCTGGACGCAGCGCCTCGATCGCCAAAAGCGCCTGATTGGATGCCTTTTGCGCATCGAAGGAGGGCTTGCTCCAGGAGGCCTTCATGTCGCGCTGATCGGCCAGGCCTCGGGCGCCAGAGACGATCGCCTCACGCAGCGTCGTGTCGTAGGGCAAGCGTCGCTTGCTCAGGCGCAAGATGCCGGGGCGTGATTGCGCAAGTGCATCTTCGAGCCATCGGCTCGTGCAGGCCTCGAGAAGCTGGGCGCTTTCTTCCTCCGCGAGGACTCGGAATGCAGGGTCGAGCCCAGCCTCGATCGGATGCTCACGAAGGAGGTCGGCCGCGATGCCGTGAATCGTCCCGATGCGCGCTGTCTCGAGCTCAAGCGTCGCGCGTCGAAGGTGCTCGCGCTCCTCGGGTGACGCGCTGACCAACGCCTTCTCTAGCGCCTCACGAAGGCGCACGACGAGCTCGCCCGCAGCCTTCTCGGTGAAGGTCGTCGCGAGGATCTGAGAGATGGGCGCGAGGCCTCGCCGCAGGATCGTCACGATGCGCGAGACCAGCGCGGTCGTCTTGCCCGTACCCGCGGCGGCCTCGACCACGAGGGTGGTCTCGAGGTCTTCTGCGATGCGCCTGCGCGCCTCTTGATCGACAAGCACGTTCATCGCTCGCTCCGAAGTTGCGTGAGTTTCTCGGTGCGCTTGTCGCTCGCCTTGAGCTGTGCACGTTGCTCGGCGTGGGCGCCGCAGACGCGCACGTAGTCACAGTACGTGCACGCATCTTTCCTTGGCGTGCGTGGGAAAAAACCACTCGCCACCGAGGCCTCGATCGTCTCGATCATCTTGGCGATCGCGGCCCTTCCGGCCTCATCGAGCGCGACATCGACCGAGGCATAGCCGCCGCGCTCGGTGCAGTAGTAGAGCCTTCCGCCCGTCACCTTCGAGGGCGCGTTGGGCAAGGACTGCTGGGCCTGAAGCGCTTCCAATGCGAGCGCGTAGAGCAGCGGCTGAAGGTGCTCACCGCCGCCGATCACAAGGCCCGGCTTGGTGCGCGAGATGCCCGTCTTGTGATCCGTCGCGCGCATCATCTCGCCTGTGCCTTCGACGAGATCGATCGCGCCGCGCAGGTTCATCACACGCTCTTGCACACGCAGGGGCACAGGTGCCTTCACACTCGCCGCATCGTTCTCCTCACCCTTGGGGAGGCCAAACGCGAGCTCGGCAAAGAGCGGCTTCCAGGCTTCATCGAGGCGCTGCAGCCAGCCGCGCAGATCCTTGCGAATGCGGGCGATTTCCTCGTGAAAGACACTTGGAATCGCAGGCACGAGGCGATCTTCCGCCTCGCGGCTCACCTCCGAGATGGCCTCCTCAAGCACCGTAGAGAGCGTCTCGTTGGGCGCACCGTGAATGCGCGCTTGAAGGACGCGAAACTGCATCGCGTGCACGAGGCTCCCGCGCGTGAGCGGGTCGAGCTCCTCGATGGCCTCGGCCGTCTCGCGTGGCGTGAGGCGCATGATCGCGCGGAGAAAGAAGCGATAGGGGCAGGTCGCAAACGACTCCAGCGCAGTGGCCGAGTACGCACGCAGGCTCAGCGCCTCACGCGACAGGAGCGCACGCGTCTCGGCATCTTGTGCAACGAGCCCATCGCCCACGCTCCACCTCGCACCGTAGCGACGCCAACGCTGACGCAGGGCTCGATCGAGCGTGGGGCTCGACTCGCGTAGATCTGCCAAACCGCCGGCTGCTTGTGCTGCATCGCGCGAGAGAAGCTGTGCGATGTCGGAGAGATCGGCCTCACGTGTGTCGATCGCATCCTTCATCGCGCGCGGCGCAGGCCAGCCTGGTGCGTTGTCACTGCGGCTCTCCTCGAGGAGCTGCCTTATCGAGGGTGCGTCGGTGCGATCGGCGGCGAGCAGCTCCAGCAAATAGAACGAGGGCACGCGCTCGCGGTTCTTCGCATCCCGACGCGGGAAGCTCGCGACAAGCTTTTGCTTCGCGGACTGCACGATGCGCACAAAGGCCATGCGCTCCTCATCCGCATCATCCTCGCGCGTCGAGAGCGCCTCGGAGATCTGAGCGCGCTCCTTGTCGCGCAAGATCGGGCTCTCGATCACGCGGCGCGGAAAGCCTCGCTCGACCAATCCGGGAACAAGCACGACGTCAAAGACGCGACCGTGCACATCGGCGCTGGAGAGGACGCTGATCGTCCCGCCGACATCGGGAGGCTGCCCTGTGATCTCCGACAAACGAGGCAGGAGCGCGCGGTAGAGCGAGCTCAAGTCAACACTGTTGACTTCATTGGCAGCCAGCGGCGCGAGCTGATGCAGCACATCGATCACGCGGCGCGGGTCACGCAGCGCATGGCGCGCAAGGGCTTCCAATTGCGGCAAAAGATCGCTCACACGGCCCGAGATGGGCAGTGCATCGAGGAGGCGAATGAGGGGCATCGCAAACGTGGAGAGGCGATCCAACTCGGCGATGCGCACACGCTGCCGCTTCAGCTCAGCGCTCTCTTCTTCCAGGCCCAGAAGGCCCGCTTCAAGCTCTGCGCGGAGGCCCAGAAGGCGCCTCTCCCAGCGCGCGGCCCCGCCTCCCACGACGGCAGCATCGACGAGCAAGCGCTCCCAGCGACGTGGTGCACGGAGCGCGCTTCCTGAGACCACGCGTTTCTTGCTGACGTCCTCGTCCTCATCGCTCTCGGGCTCGGGCGCATCGCCTCCGGGATGCATCTTGGGCGTGCCCTCATCGCCTGTGATCGGCAGCACGCCAAAGGCCAGGTAGGTTGCGAAATGACGGGCCGAGAGATGCGCCAGCTTGCACTCAAGGAGGGCCAAGAACGCGCGGCCTGCGGGGTCGATGCGGCGTGCGCTTCGGCTCAAATGGAAGGGCAGGCGTGCGCGCGTGAGCGCTTGAAGAAGGGGCGTTCGATATTGCGCAACATCGTGCAGCACGATGCCGATGCGATCGATCGGCGTGCCCTCATCGAGCGCGCGCAGGATGTGACGCACGAGCGCAACGCACTCCTCGCTCTCGGTCGTGCCCGAGGCGAGCGAGACCATCGGGGTCTGTGTCTCAAGCGCTGCATCACCCTTCCCAAAGAGCCTGTGCGCGAGATGCGTGCCCTCGCGATCGGCATGCACTGGCAACGAGAGCCCGCCGGCCAGGGCGCGATGGGTGTGCGCATCCCCATGCGCAATCGTGATCAAGCAACCACCGCTCTCGCGTGCGAGGGCATGCACAAAGTCGGCTTCGAGACCGCGCGAGATGGGCACATCGAGCATCGCGATATGCGTCGTGCGCATGACGCCCGTGCGCAGCGCTTCTGTGGCCCTTGCAAAGACTTCAGCCCGCGAGACAAGCCCGCGCCGCTGCATTTCATCCCGCGTTTGTGAGGCGATGAGCGCGAGGTCTGGGTCCTCATCGATCACCTCGCTCGGCCCCACATCGGCCATGAGGAGCGCGTCGAGTGTCTTGGCGATCGCATGCGGTGTGCCCGGTGCTTCACGCACGCGCTCGTAGCGCCCGAGCCGCGTGCTCTTCTGAAGGACGTGCGCGACGACGGCATCGAAAGCGGCCTCGGCGGCGACGCATTCCTCGCGGCGAATGAGTGCTGCGCGGGCGATGCGAAGCGCCAACTCAAAGAGGGAGACAGGGTCGACGCGCGAGCTCGCGTCACGCTCGTTCGTCAGCTTGCGAATCACATGCGCGCTGGCCTCGCGCGAGGACGCAACGAGGAGGACATGGTGGCCCGCATCGAGGGCCTCACGTGTGAACTCGAGCGTGCGTTGTACGCGCCTTGCAGCGCTCGCAGATTCGAGGATGGAAGGCCCGCTTGGTGGCGAAGGTGTCGTGTTCATCCCGGGGCGCAGCGTACTCCGCGCGCGCGACGCAAATGCCTCGATTTCGCCACAACTCGTCTGCGTCTTTGCCGCATCGGCCCCTCACAACAAGCGCATGACTCGGCTTCGCAAGGCGCTCTTCATCTCGTCCGCGCTCGGCTCCTTGGTCTGGGTTGTCGCGTGGGTCTCGTATGTGCTCGATCCGCGTCCACTCGGGGTGCCCGTGCGCGGGGTTCCGCGGTCTGCGATCGCGAGCACATTTGGTGCGCCAAGGAGCGGCGGTCGCACGCATGAGGGCGTCGACATTTTTGCACGTCGCGGCACGCCCGTCGTCGCAGCGCATACGGGTGTGGTGGTGCACATCGGCACCTTTCGCCTGGGCGGCACAGTGATCCACACCCTCGGTCGACGCGGTGTGATGGCCTATTACGCGCACCTCGATCGCGTCCGCGAGGGGCTTCATGTGGGTGAGCTTGTGGGCGAGGGCGAGACGATTGGCTTTGTGGGCAACACAGGCAACGCGCGCACTACGCCACCGCACCTTCACTTCGAGGCGCGCCCTCTGGCATTGGGCTTCCCTGCACGCGACCCGGTGCCTCTGCTCGGCGGAAGGCCAGGTGTCTGGCGCGCCTCGCATGCGCGCATGGCCGGACCATGATCCGTATTACAGGTCATATGTAGATATGAATACGATAGTTTGCGAAGCAGTTCGAGAATCGCCTGATGCGACTTGTTGCACCTCTCGGATGCCACCTCCAAGCTCGCGCCCGTGATCAAAGTTTTTCACTACGAAGGTTGCGGCACCTGCAAGAAGGCGCGCGCTTGGCTCACAGCGCAGAAGGTTGAGTTCACGCTCATCCCGATCGTGGAATCTCCTCCCTCGAAGAAGGAGCTCAAGGCGCTCATCGAGAAGAGCGGCAAGGATGCGAAGAAGTGGATCAACACGAGCGGCGGCTCGTACCGCGCGGCCGTGGAGCAGGAGGGCAAAGAGGCTGTGGCTGCGTGGTCCAAAGACGAGCTCATCACGCGCCTTTCGGCCGACGGAAAGATGATCAAGCGCCCCGTGGTCGTGACGGAAACGCACGTGCTCGTGGGCTTCGATGAGGCTGCGTATGCCGCAGCCCTGTCTTCGCGGGCTCGATGATCGAGCCGCGCAGCGAGTGCCTTGTCTGCTCGCGCCCAAGCGTGGTGTGCATCTGCGCGCACATCACCGAGCTTGAGACCAAGACGCGCGTGGTGCTCTTGCAGCATCCGCGTGAGGCGAACGTCGCCATTGGGACCGCGCGCATTGCGCACCAATCGCTGAAGGGATCGCAGCTCAGGGTCGGTGTGAAGTGGGATGAGGCGCAGCTTGCGTTTGCACATGCAGACCCGGCGCGTCCGCCGATGTTGCTCTATCCCGGTGAGGGCGCGATCGACCTGGGCCGCGCGCCGCCCGCGCATCCGATCACGCTGGTGGTGATCGATGGCACCTGGGCGCAGACCAAGAAGCTCGTGAAGGAGAATGCGGCGCTGCGTGCGCTGCCGCGCGTGGCCTTCATGCCCGAGGCGCCGAGCGAGTACCGCATTCGTCGTGAGCCGAAGGATGAGTACGTCTCGACGATCGAGGCGCTCACGCATGTGCTTGGTTTGCTCGAGGGCGATGCACAGAAATTCACGCCGCTGCTGACGCCCTTTCGCAAGATGGTCGATGCGCAGATCGACTACGTGACGCGGGTGCATGCGGGCCGTGTGCGCAAGAAGCGCAACAAGGTGAGAAAGAGCGCGACCTTGCCCGAGGCGTTCACCGCGCAGCCTGAGAAACACGTCTATTTGGTGGCCGAGTCGAATGCGTGGCCCTTCGGCTCGAAGGAGCGAGAGAGCGCGCCCTATGGCGAGCTGCTGCATCTGGTGGCCTGGCGTGATGGCGAGCGTTTTGAGCGCTTCATCGACCCCACCACGATGCATGGCGGAGCCCTTGCGCCGCACACGCTGGAGCACCTTGAGCTGCAGGCGAGTGATCTGGTGAATGCACTCACGCCCGAGGCGATGCGCGCGGCCTGGAGGGCCTTTGTGCAAGAGGGCGATGTGCTCGTGTGCTGGGGCACGTTCTCACTCAATGCCTTGCGCAGGGCTGAGCTCTTGAGCCCGCCTTCGCTGGATGCGCGACACATCGCGCGTGTGAAAGAGAACGCGGCGGTGGGCCGTGTGGAGGAGTACGCGGAGCACTTCGAGGCGTGTGGCAAAGGGCGCGCGGGGAGGCGTCTTGGGGCCCTGCTTGCGATTGCAGATGGCTGGCTTGGAAGGACCTCGGGCGCCGACTGAAGCTGGGACGATCGCGCAGAGATGATCCAACCCAGGCGTGCCTGGTTTATCCTGCGCCCATGAAGCGCTTTTCTTTCCCGCTAGGGAAACCAGCAGGTTCTTTCGGCAACGCTGCTCGCTGGGGTGTGGCTCTCTCTGCAGTCGCACTCGGCATCAGCGCATCGTCGTGCTTGCGCGGGCCCTCTGGACCGGACGAAGGCCCCATCCGCATCGCTGTGATTCTTCCGTTCACGGGCGCGCTCGCGAGCTCGCAGGATTGGGTGAAGGGGACACGCATCGCGGTGAATGAGATCAACGCAGCGGGTGGGCCCATCCCAGGCCGGTTGGTCGAGTTGGTTGAGTACGACAGCGAGTTGAACCCAGCCCGATCCGCGCAGCTCGCGCGACAGGCCATCGACGACGGTGCCGTCGCGATCATTGGCGATGGGTTCAGCGGCGGCGCGCTTGCCGTGTACCGCGTGGCCGGTCCCGAGCACATTCCGACCGGCAGCTGTTGTGCAACGAGCACCTCGCTCACAGACGTAGTGGCCGCGGCGCCGGCCGACCAGCGAACGTTCTTTCGTGCGACCTCGTCGGATGAGTTTCAGGCGATCGTCGTGAGCGACATCGTGCTCGACGGGCCTTTGAACGACGGTGGATTGGTCTGCAACAGGCTCGCGGTCTTGTATCTCCAAGACGACTACGGCCTGCCCTTCGCGAACGATGTGCGCGACGAGGTCGCCCGGCGTCGGCCTGGGTTGACGACAACGTTGATTCCGTTTCCGCCCGCGATGATGTCGGCCGCGCGCGACTACGAGGCCCCCGTCGCAGCACTGCGTGCCTCGCGGGCCGACTGCGCCGTGGCCATCGCATACCCCACAGAAATGGGCTTTTTGGTGCGAGGGTATCTTCAGGAGCCGACCGCGACGCCGATCACCTTCATCGGCACCGACGGAATCCAAGAGCAAGCATTGTTCGATCAGGTGGGCGTGGCGCAGCTGAATGATTCCCGCCTTACGCTCTACGGATCGGCACCACTCTCTCGCTACGCGCCAGAGAATCTTGGCCTCGCGAGCGACAACTACCTTCGCTTCGTGGACCACTACCGCGCGGCCTACGGCACGTACCCACCCGTGCCCTACATCACGAGCAGCTACGACATCGCTGCCCTGATGCTTCTCGGAA
>JBILQT010000225.1:0-11990 GCA_044373065.1 Sandaracinaceae bacterium | reverse complement strand
CATTTACCTCTACCGCCAGGGCTCGGTGCATCAGCTCACCGAGGATCACTCGCTCATCAACGAGCTGCTTCGTCGTGGACGTCTGGCCCGCGAGCAGATCGAGCAGCTGCAGTACAAGAACGCCGTCACGCGCGCGGTCGGTGTCTACGAGAGCGTGGAGGTCGACACGCTCGACTTCGACGTGCTCATGGGCGACCGCTTCCTGCTCTGCACCGACGGCCTTCATGGCTACTTCGAGCAGGCCGAGTTCGCCAAGCTCTTCGCCGAGACGCCCGACACGGAGCTCTCGCAGAAGCTTGTCGACCTCGCGAATGAGCGCGGCGGCAAGGACAACATCACGAGCGTGATCGTGAAGGTGCCGGATGCGGAGTCGGGCATCGATCGCCTGGCGCGCGAGGTGAACCTCAAGCTCGAGACGCTGCACCAGATGTCGTTCTTCCGGTTCCTCACCTACCAGGAACTCGTGCGCGTCATGAACATCACGCAGGTGCGCAGCTACGCGCCGAACTCGTTTGTCGTGCGCGAGGGCGATGACGGCGATGAGCTCTTCATCGTGCTCACCGGCAAGGTGCGCGTGGAGTCGGCCAAGACGCAGATTGTCGACCTCGGGCCGGGCCAGCACTTCGGCGAGATGGCGCTCGTCGACAAGGCGGCGCGCAGTGCGGACGTGATGGCGATTGAGGAGTCTTCGCTCCTCTCGATTCGCCGCCGCGAGTTCTTCGACATCATCCGCAAGGATCACGGCATCGCGGTGAAGCTCTTGTGGAGCTTCCTCGGCGTGCTGACGGAGCGCCTGCGCAACACCTCGCGTGAGCTTGGCGAGGCCCGTGAAGGCCGCGCGACGTTGGTGCACGAGCCCGTGGCGCTGATCACGCTCGACGACGAATGAGCCGACCGCGGTCACGCCCAGGGCTCGCACTCATCGCGCTCGTGGCCCTGGGGTGTGGTGGAGAGGACGAAGCGACGGTCGCGCCCGCAACCTCGACGGAGACGCATGCGGTCGTTGCGGAGCCTGCGGCGCGTGTGAGCTCGGTGCAGGGTGCTGTCTCCTCCTCGGGGCAGCCGATGCGCCCAGGCGATGCGCTGGAGGCGGGCGATGAGGTGGAGGTCGCCGCGGGGGCGAGCTTGGAGATCACGCTCGAGCGCGGAACGACGCTGCGACTGCGCGGCCCAGGTGCCCTGAGGCTGCCGGAGCTGCCTGCGCGTGCGGTGTGGATCCTCGGTGGGTCGGTGCTGCTGCGTGAGGTGGCGACCGAGTCGACGGGTGAGCGCGTGGCGCTTCGTGTGGCGACGCCGACCGCGACGATGGAGGTCTCTGGCGCGACGGAGCTGACGCTCGATGTGCAGCCCACCGCAACGCGCATCGTGGCGCTGCAGGGTGCGCTCGAGGTCTCAGGGCATGAGTGCGATGTGCGGCATCGGCCGCGCGTTGTGACGCTTCAGCCAGGGCAGCAAATGCGCGTGGCCGAGCGCATGGAGGATGCGACCCCCGGGCCTGCGCGTGCGGAGGAAGTCGGGTCGCTTCCCGCACTTGAGCCCGCCGCCGCGCCGCCCACAGGAGGCCTTCATCGACTCGATGAGGCGCTGCGCTGGCTTGAGCTGGAGGAGCGTCGCGGCCATGAGCTCACGGGGCGTCATCGCATCGCGGTGCAGGCGGGTGACACGGCGACGGCCGCGGAGGCGCAGCGCCAGCTCGTCGCCCACGCGCAGCTTGTCTACCAGCTGCGGCAGCTCGTCCTGGCGCGCTGGGAGCGCATTGCGATCGGCGCGCGTGCGATGAACGACATGGTGCAATGGACGACAGAAGTGGTGCCGCGCGGTGAGCGCCTGGCGAACCTGATCGGCTCGTAGACCGGTCTCAGATCAACTCGAGCGCGATCTAGCCCGTCAGAAACACTGCCTCCCTCGCGCGAGTTGTGAGAGACGTAGCGCATGGCAACGCCCGCTGGTTCAAGCGAAGTCGAGCGCATCCTTCGTCTCGTGCATGAGCTCCGCAGTGCACGTCACTTCGAGCCGGCGTGCGACATCCTGCTGGAGGCGTTGAGCGAGATTCTGCGTGAGGCCCTGCCTGCCGAGGCCTTGCTGGAGAGCGGCGTCGTGCATGTGCGCTCAGAGGCCACGGGCTACCGCGCGCTCGCGACCAAGCGCTGGACCGACGCGACGCACATCCTCGCGCCCTCGACCTCGGTCTGGTCTGCCGTGGCGCTCAAGGGCACCTGCGTGGCGCTCGATCTCGGCACCTGCCGCGGCACGACCTTGCTGGGAGATGAGCCGCTCGCCATCGCGCCGATGGTCACCGCGCATGACCCCTCCGCGAGTGTGCAAGCGATGCTCGCGCGCGACATCACGCATGTGGTTGCGCTGCCCTTGCGCGATGGACGTGGAGACCTCGCAGGCATGGCCTGCCTTGAGCTCGTCTGGCCGGAGGGCATCGCGGCAAGCTGGCCTGCAGGCTCCTGGCGCAGAGACCTGCAGACCCTCACGGAGCTCGCCGCGCCCATTGTGCTGAGCCTCCCGGTCGCTGCGCCGACCTCGATGGCGCTTGAGACAGGCGACCCGCTTTTTCCGATCGCGGGAGAGATCACGCGGCCCCTGCTGCGCGTGCTCGATGTCTTCACCAAGCAAGACGAGACGCTGCTCATCCTTGGCCCCACGGGCGCGGGAAAATCACGGCTCGCGCAGTGGTGCCACGTGCATTCGCCGCGCAACGGCAAGCCCTTTGAGACGGCGAACCTGCTTGCGGTGCCAGAGAATATGCAGCTCGCCGAGCTCTTTGGTTGGCGCAAGGGCGCGTTCACGGGAGCGCATGCGGACCACGATGGCTTGGTCGCGAGCGCGAACGGCGGGACGCTCTTTCTCGACGAGATCGACAAGCTCTCGCTCGGTGCACAAGCGGGCCTGCTGCGGCTCTTGGAGACGCGCCGATTTAGCCCGCTTGGGCACAACCGAGAGCGCGTGGCCGACGTGCGCTTCATCGTCGCAACCAATGCCGACCTGCGTGCACTCGTGCGCAGCGGCGCCTTCCGCGAGGACCTCTACTACCGCGTGAATGTCTTGCCCGTGCGCCTGCCCTCGCTGGCCGAGCGCAAGGATGAGCTCGGTGCCTGGGCCTCGGAGCTTCTGCGTCGCCGTCATCAACAAGCTGCACGTGGTGAGGCGCGATTCAGCAGTGCAGCGCTCGAGCATCTGTCGCGCGCGGCCTGGCCGGAGGGCCTCGCATGGCCGGGCAACCTGAGGCAGCTCGACAACGTCGTGCGGCGTGCGTACGCGATGGCCCACGCGACAGGAAAAGCCACGCCGATGGGCGATGTGCTTGTGGACCTCGACGACGTGAAGAACGCGCTGGTCTCCGAGACCTTTGAACCAGGCGCGAAGGCGACGGGGCTCGATGAGGCACTGCGTGAGCTGAGCGAGACGATTGTGGATCGCGCGATGGATCTGCATCGTCACGGCAAGACGCTCTCGCTCGCCTCGCTCGATGTGCTTCGCAGTGCCGTGCTGCGAACGGCGAGTGAGCGCGTCGGCGTGAAGGACGCCTACTTGCTCTTCGGTGCCGACCAGCTCGTGCAGACACGCAACCAGGCGGCGGCCTACAAGCGCGAGATGGCCGCGCTCGAGGCGTTCATCGAGGATCTCGGCGACTGAGGCCCGCCAACATTTCATGTTGGGTACGCGCGCGTTTTCTGCGTACCGTTCCTCGATGCGACTCCTCTACACCGCACTCGTAGCCTCTGCGTCCCTTCTCATCACCGCGCCCCTGAGCGCCCAGGAAGCGCAGGCGCAGGTGCAAGTCAGCATCGCTGCACCGGCCGTTGAAGTCGACGCGGATGCCGCCATCCCGCCGCCGCCCGCGCAGAGCTCCGCGCCCATTCTTGTCGTGGCCCCCGAGCCGCTTCCGCCGCCGCCTGCAGTGCAGTACGCGCCCGCGCAGACGGCCCCCGTTCAATCAGCGCAGCCCTACACCATGGCGCCGCCGCAGATGCGCGTGGAGCATCAGATGAATCGCGGCCTGGCCATCGCTGGCGGCGTGCTCTTCGGCGTCTCGTGGGGCGTGAACATCCTGGGCTCAAGCCTCGGCGGACTCGTTGTGTACTCCGGCCGCTCGCCCGGCGGCCTCACCTACGACCAGATGTTCGGCGCCTCGTTCATCCCCGTCATCGGCCCACTCATCTTCGCAGGCATCGCGTTCGATCGCGGCGGGATGGAGTTCTTCGCTGGCCTCGGCCTTGTCGACGCAGCCGCCCAGGCCGTAGGCCTCACGATGCTCATCATCGGCATCCTCGGCGAAGACGTCGAAGTGAATGCCGCCGCAGAGAACGAGCTCTACGTGCTCCCCTATGCGAACGGCGAAGGCGCCGGATTGACGGCCAGCGGCACCTTCTGAGGCGTCATCCTCTGAGGCAGCCTGTTCGCAGCGCGCTCACCAAGCCGTCTTGACCATGTCGGCGAGCGCGCGTGCCTCGACGATGTTGTCCTCGATGCTGCAGTACGTCCACGAGCCGTAGCGACCCATCGTGTGCACACCGCGGCTCTCGAGGATGCGGCGCTTCTTCGCGACGTCGTGCAGCGAGTGCTGGGTGATGTGCACGTAGGCTGGGTCCATCACGACGTGGTGCTCGGCGACGACTTGATGCCCATCCACGAGGCCCACCTTGGCGAGGTCTGCAAGCACACGCGCACGGGCGCGCGCAACCTCGGCCTCGTCGATGACCGCATCCTTGGCGTAGCCAAGCTCGACGTAGAGGCTCATGCGGGGCGTGCCGAAGATGTTGTCGTAGAAGCCCACCCGATAGAACGACACATCGCGCTGCGGGAAGTACGCCCAGTGAATCGACTCGGGGCCCTTCTTGTCGAAGCCGAGGTTGAACACGAGCACCTTGTTCCATGTGTAGGCGGAGGCGTCGTAGATGACGCTCGTCATGTCGAGCAGCTTCACAAAGGGTGCGCTCGAGACGAGATGCTCGAAGGCAATCTCGCGCTTGGTCGTCGTCGCGACCTTGTTCTTCAAGTCGATGGAGACGAGCCCCTCTTGCAGCGACACACGTGACGCATCCACGCCCTGAAGGAGCGCGTGCACGTACTGAATGGCGCCACCCTCCGGATAGGTGAAGGCCGCGTTGTACGACGCGTTGTCCGCCTCCTTCATATTGCGTATGATATCTTTCATATCCGCATAGGGGAAGAATCGGCCCATCGCGTCGACGTCGAGCTTCGAGAGATCCGTTGCGTAGAGCTTCTCGTTGTAGGGGCGGAGGAAGCGCTCGGTGATGCCGCGCCCAAAGCGCTGATAGAGCATCTCGAGGAAGCTCTTCGCCTTCTCTCCCTGGGGCACGCCGCTGCGCTCATCGCGCAGGTAGAGCTCGTAGAGGCAGTCGATGAAATCGGCCTGCGGGAGCTGATGGATGTTCTTCTGGAAGGGGAAGTCGACCCAGCGCTTCTGGCCATTCTCCTCGGCCCAGTGGATGCGCGAGTCCTTCTGAATCGTCAGCACGCGCTGGCCCTGCATGCGCGACACGAGATGGCTCTCGATGTCCTTGTGCTTGAAGTGAAAGAAGTGCCCTGAGTAATCCCAGGTGAAGCCCTCTTTCGTGATCGTCTTGCAGTAGCCGCCGACTTCCTTGTCGGCCTCGATGACGAGGTAGTCCTCGCTCGTGCCGAGCTTGTCTGCGTAAGCGAGCCCGGAGATGCCCGCACCGACGATGAGATGACGAACGCGTTCCATCGCGCGTTTCTACAATGGTTGCGACGTGGGCCGCGCAGAAAGCAGAGCGCGGTGCAAAACGAAAACCCGCAGCGTGGAGGGCTGCGGGCTTCGTTGGGTGCGGCGTTGTGGCTTTAGCGACTGCAGGTGCAGGTTGCGCCGCGTGGGCAGAGCATGCGTGGGGCGACGCGGCAGATGGAGGAGCGGCAATCTGCTGTGCGCTCGCAGGGCGCTCCGAGGGCGCCTGTGGTGCAGCGGCCGCCGGTGCAGGCCATCGCGCCGCAGCAGTCGGAGTTCTGGGTGCAGGACTGGGCTGCATCGCGACAGCAGACATCGTTGCCTCCGCGCACATCGCAGACGGCGCTGCAGCACTGCGTGTCGGCGGTGCAGGAGGTGCCCAACGTGGACGAACACATGCCGCCGTCGCGGTTCGGGCCAGCATCGCCGCGCACGCCTGTGTCGCTGCGTACGCCCGCGTCGCTCGGCATGCTCATGCCTGCATCGCGTGTGCTTGAGACGCCCGCGTCCGCGCGTCGGCCCGCATCGGTGCCTGCATCGGCGCAGAGGTTGAGGGGCCCGCTTGCCATGCGCTCAAAGAGCGTGGCCGAGGGGAGGTCCCACGAGATCTCAGCAAGCGTCACGTCGATGACGGGCACCTCGAGTGAGGCGCCGATGCTGCCACCGAGCCCGCCGGAGACTTCGGCTGTCCACTCCGTGCCGCTGAACGAGGCGTTGAACTCACCGCTTACCTGCGGGCCATACGAGATGCTCGGGCCTGCGGCGTCGTAGATCTTGAGCTCGTACTCGATGCCTGCCGTGAGCTCCGTCGAGACCGAGATGTCGATGCAGCTTGCGCGTGAGAGATGCGCGCTGCCCTCGCCTGTTGGCGTCCAGACGCGACGCCATTGTCCGCCGCTGTACTCGGCGCCCGCACGGATTCCGACGCGACCGCTCACGCCCATTGTGGCGGCGCGCGTGACGCTTCCGGATGCAGAGAGCGATGCGGTGGGGCTGAGCGTATGCGTCAGCACAATCGGAACAGGGCCGACCGCGAAGGTGGTTGTCCACTCGCGCTTGAGTCGGTTGGCCGTGGCCTCGGGGATGAGGTCGCGCTCGCAGCTCAGCGAGACACCGGCGCTTGTCTCGAGCTCCACGCCTGCGCTGAGCGAACCGTTGGCGATGAACTGCGCCGAGTTGAAGCAACCCGCGGGGTAGGGGATGCCCCAGCGGCTGCGGCGGATGCAGGGGTCGATGTCGATGTCGACGTCCATCGAGAAGTCTGCCGAGAGCGAGGGCGTGACCTCGACGGAGCCCGTTCCGCCGACGCTGCAGGCGCCAAGATCGACGGTGCCGAGCGACCAGTCGAGGCCCGCTGTCGTGAGGCCAGGTTGGTGGAAGCTGTTGGTGCCCGGCACCATGTGGGCGCTGAAGTGACCCTCCGAGATCAGCTCGCCGAGCTCGGCGTGAATGGTCTGCACCGTCCAGCTGCCGTCGCCGTTGTTCGTGACCTCGGTGATGCGGCGCAAGTAGCCACCGGACTGCACACCCGAGACGACGTTCTCCATCGCGAGGATCTGCGCTGGGTTGCCGCGGTAGTGAAAGATGAGGTGGTCCGGGAAGACCTCGACACGCTCGAATGCCGGGTCTTGCTCAGGGAGCCGCGCGTCGGGCGTGAGCACCAACGCTTGGATCTCTTCGACCTCCACTTGCTCGGGCGTGTTCAGGCGCCCATCGGTCTGATCGCAGCCGAGAAAGCCGACGCTGAGACCCAGGATTGAAGAAGCAACCAACGAACGGCGTGTTGTGTTCATGAAGGTCTCCGGCGCAAGGCAAGTATAAGGTGCATGGGTCGTCGAAGCGGTGTCAACGAGGCCGACGGAACGCCCCGCAAATGGCGCTGCCTGAGCCCAGTATGGGGATCGAAATCAGTGCGCTGCGCTGCTCTGCGCCTCGATCTCGTATTCAAGCTGGTCAGCGTCGATGACGTCAGGAACGCACACGCAGCGGCGCAATCACGCTCACATCGCTCACCACCGCATGCTTTGCGTGCACCCCAAACGCCTCCTCGATGTGCGCCTCACTCAGCGCCTCAGGTGGCGCGGCATCACTCAAGACGACGCCTTCTTTCATCACCACCACGCGCTTGGCCCAGCGCATCGCGAGCGAGAGATCGTGCACGGCGAAGGCGATGCCGCGGCCCTCTTGCGCAAGGGCTTCGAGGATCGAGAGCGTCTCGAGTTGATGGCGCACATCGAGATGCGAGGTGGGCTCATCGAGCAAGAGAAGCGGCGTGTCTTGCGCGATGGCGCGTGCGAGATGCGCGCGCTGACGTTCACCGCCCGAGAGCGTTTGGATGTCGCGCTCCTTCAAGTGCAGAAGGTCGGTGCGGCGGAGCGCCTCCTCGATCAGTCGCGCGTCGTCTTTCCGTGAGGGCTGACCGCGGTGCGCGAAGCGTCCGAGCGAGACGAGCTGCAGCACGTTGATGCTGACGTCCACGTGCGTGTCTTGAAGCACGAGCGTGATGCATCGCGCGATGTCCTCGCGTCGCCAGGTTTGAAGCGCCTTGTCGTCGAGGGTGATCTCGCCTGCGTCCTTGGCTTCGAGGCCGATCAGCGTCCGCAAGAGGGTCGACTTGCCCGCGCCGTTGGCACCCACGATGGCGACCTTCTCGCCTGCGTCGAGCGTGAACGAGACCTCGCGCAGAAGGGCTTTGGGGCCGCGCGCAACCATGAGCTTCAAGGCATGCAGCCTCATCGCTTGCTCCAGGCGACTGCGAAGAGAAAGGGCGCACCGAGCAAGGCCGTGAGCACGCCGACGGGGAGCTCGAAGGAGGTGAAGAGGGAGCGCGCGATGAGGTCGCAGAGCACGACGAGCACGGCACCCGCGAGCGCACTGGCAGGAACGAGCACACGGTGTTGTGCACCAACGATGCGGCGCAACGCATGCGGGACGAGCAGCCCGACGAAGCCGATGGAGCCCGCGATGGCGACGCTCACACCGACGAGCACGGCGTTCATCAAGAGCAGCTCGCGTCGCACGCGCGGCACATCCACACCGAGCACCGCAGCCTCGCTCTCGCCGAGCTGAAGCGCATCGAGTTCTGGCCCGCGAAAGACGAAGAAGAGGATGCCGATGAGCGTGGGAAAGAACGCGCCCGTGGCGTGCTCCCACGTGCGCGCCTCAAGGCCGCCCAGGAGCCAGTAGACGATCTGTTGCGAGACGAGGTAGCTCGCCATCGAGGCCGCCAGCACGAGCGAGGTGAGTGCGCCAAGGAACGACGAGAGCGCAGCGCCGACGATGAGGAGTGAGACGTTTCGCTCACGCGACATGCGTGCGAAGTGAAGGAGAAGGAGCGCGGCCGCGAGTGCACCGCCAAACGCGGCAAGCGGGATGACGCGCGGCGAAGTCGAGGCGATGCCGGACGCAATGCAGACCACCGCCGCGAGGCTTGCCCCACTCGACACCCCGAGAATGCCCGGGTCGGCGAGCGGGCTCTTGAAGAGCGACTGCAACGTTGCGCCGCTGGCTGCGAGCGAGGCGCCGACGAGAAGGCCTACGAGGACACGTGGAAGGCGCACATCGAAGAGCACCGTGCGCTGCCAGGCCTCGTGCGCGTCAAGCACGTTCATGAAGCCGCTTGAACCCCACGAGACCCCGAGCGCGCAGATGAGCGCAAGCAGTAGAGCGAGCGTGAGGAGTGTTGCGAGCGAGCGCGTCATGGCGAGAGGGCGCTCTGCAATTGTGGGACGGCTTGCAGCGCTTCGATCGTCGTCGTCTCAAGCGCGCGTGAGGGAAGCGAGACGATGCGGGCGTGCGGCAGTGCGCTGCGAAGAAGCGGCATCGCCATGTCGAGTGTGGAGACGGCTTCTGCGTCGCTCGATGCAGGCAGGAGAATCACAGCGGGCGCAGCCTCGATGATGGCCTCGAGCGGCGCATGCTGATGGCCATGCAGGTTCAGCTCTGCTGCGATGTTGATGGCGCCTGCTTCGCGGAGCATGTCGTCGATCAGCGTGCCCTCGCCGTGCGTGTAGCCATCGGCAGAGAGAAAGAGCACGCGCGGATGCGTTGCCTGCAAAGGCAAATGCGCGTTGAGCGCCGCGGCTGCATGCATCTCCTCTTGGAGCCCGCGGAAGGCCTGCTCGGCGCCGACGGCATGGCTGAGGAGTTGCGCGCTTGCCTCCACATCCTCGAGCGCGTTGACCTCAAAGAGACGCAGCACGGGCACGCCCGCACTCACCAGGACGCGCACCGTCTCGGGCGAGGAGTAGGGCGCCACGATCACGAGATCAGGTTGCAGCGCGAGCAGCGCTTCGGCATTCGCACGGACGCGGGGAATGGACGCTGGGTAGTGCTCGGTCGCGCTTGAGTAGCGCGGGTCATCGACCAACGAGGTCACGCCCACGACGCGCTCTACGGGCACCAAGCGCGCGAGCAGGACATCGCTTGCCAAGGTCAACGAGACGATGCGCTCGGGTGGGCGTGGGAGCGTGAACGAGGCGTCGAGCACATCGTCGTGAAGCACACGTGGAAAGGCCTCGCCCTCGATGTGCGCGCGGGCACCGCCATCGAGCGAGGTGCGGAGGGAGGCGAGCGGTGTGCGGGCGAAGAGCAGGGCGGCGCAGACAAGCAGAAGTGGCAGCGCTGCGCGCATTACGCGCGGCACCACGCTTCGACATCGGCGACGGAGCGCGCGATGGAATCGGTGAGCACTTCATTCCCCGTTGGGGTCACCAGCACATCGTCTTCGATGCGGATGCCGCGCACATCACGGAAGGCCTCAAGCCTCTCGCGATCGACAAAGCGCGTGACGAGCGGTGCGAGCGAGGCGTCTTCCAGGATGGCGGGCACGCGGTAGTAGCCAGGCTCAATCGTCACGGCCATGCCGGGAAGGAGGTCGCGATCGAGGCGAAGATACGAGAGGCCAAACTGCGCGCTGCGTGTACGCCCCTTCGCATAGCCTGCGCGGTCTCCGAGGTCTTCCATGTCGTGCACGTCGAGCCCGAGGAGATGACCGACACCATGCGGGAAGAAGAGCGCG
The DNA here is from genome assembly GCA_044373065.1 of Sandaracinaceae bacterium. Taxonomy (GTDB): domain Bacteria; phylum Myxococcota_A; class Polyangia; order Polyangiales; family Sandaracinaceae; genus JAFLCL01. The sequence continues at coordinate 1,251 of JBILQT010000225.1, read as the reverse complement.
TGCGCGCCCTCGGTGACCAAGTCTTCGGCCGATGCGCCACGCAGAATGCCAAGCTGGAGAAGGCCCTCGGCGATTGCGGCGCAGGAGGCCAAGTGCACATCGCGGTAGCGCGCACCGGGCTTCACCGCAGCGATGGAGCGACGCTGTGCTTCGAGCACCACCTCATAGAGTGCGCGCTGCGTCGGCGAGAACGTTCCCGATGCAGGCCAGGTGCGGGTGACATCGCCTGCCCAACCATTCGCGGTCTCGGCGCCCACATCGGCGAGGAGGAGGTCGCCGTCGTGGATGAGGTTCTCGTAGTGATGGTTGTGCAGCACCTCGCCATGCACGCTGACGATGGGCTCGTAGGCGACGCCGCAATTCAGGTCGCCCATCGCGTGCACCATCGCGGCTTTCACCTGCCACTCATGAAGGCCCGCGCGCGTATGGCGCATGCCTGCGCGATGTGCGCGTTCGGTCGCCACGGCGGCAAGGCGAAGCTCGGCCTGCGCGGCCTCGTCGTGCACGATGCGAAGCTGAATCATCGCCTCCGCGAGCTGGGCATCGACACCTTCGAAGCGGCCGTACGCAATGGGACGACCGAGGATCTCACTCTGCACAGCGCGCGTCTCGGCAGCGACCGCGGGCAAGGTCGATGCGAGCTTCAGATCGACAAAGGAGGGGAGCTCCTCGATGTAGTGAACGGGGCAGAGCAAGGTCTCGCTGAGCGCCTCGTTCGATGGCGTTGCGCCATGCCAGAGCGCATCCCCCTCGGGCGGCTGCGGCCGAAACACCGCGCTTGAGCCATCGGGCTTGACCACCACCACCGCGCCCTCGATCGCCATGCCGACGAGGTAGAGAAAATGGCTATTCGCACGGTACGCAAAGCCATTCGCGGCGTAGTTGCGTGCGCGGGTGCTTCCGGCGAAGAGGAGCGCGGGCGCCTCGAGCGAGCGGGCGAGGGCTGCACGACGGGCGGCTTGGGGAGCGCGGTTCTGCATGCCGCGACTATAGGCGCGTCGCACAAAAACGACAGACACGCTCGATGGATTCGGGGAGCGCACTACGCTGATGCAGGCATGCATCGTCAACGTCATCTCTATCTCTCGGGCCCGATGGGCGCGGGCAAGAGCTCGGTCGGAGCGCTCGTTGCGCAGCAGCTCGGCTGCCCCTTCATCGACCTGGATCGCGAGATCGAGCGCACCTCGGGGCAACCCATCTCGGGTCTCTTTGCGTCGCGCGGAGAGGCAGCCTTTCGCGAGATGGAGGCGC
>JBILQT010000586.1:0-2729 GCA_044373065.1 Sandaracinaceae bacterium | reverse complement strand
GCTCGGTCGTGTCGTGCTCGAAGAGAAGGGGTGAGACGAGCTCGTGCGTGGTGCGAGCGAGGGTCGCGGGGACGGCCCTGTCGACGAGCTCAAAGAGCACATCGTTGTTCACTGGAGGCGCGGGCGGCGCGGGCGCAAAGAAGGTGTCGGGCGAGGGCTCTGGCGCTTCGATCGCAGGCTCTGGCGTGGGCGCGACGTGGGGCGCAACGTCCGGCTTCTGGGCCGGATCTGTGCCTTGAAAGCGATAGCGAAAGCTGACGCCCACGCTGGGAAAGAGCGCATCGCTCGATTGATTCGGGCCGTCCTCCCAAGCGACGTGCGTCAGGCCAATCTCGGGGCCGAGCGCGAACTCGGGAAGCACATCGAAGAGCACACCGAGCTCTGCGTGAAACGTCGGCGCGAAGATGCGCCCCGTGACGCCCTCGCCGACGGAGACTGCGAGGTAGGGCGCGATCGCGCCAAAGCGCGGCATGGCACGCAAGGCGAGGCTGAGGTCGAGGAGAAGGCCCGTGTCGCCCGCGCTTGAGCCCACCGCGAGAAAGCCCAGCGTGACCTCGCCCGAGAGCCACTCAAGCATGTTGCCGCCGAAGGTGATGCGCGCATCGCCACCGCCGCGATCGAGGTGCAGCGCGCCACGCTGATCGTCAGTCGCCATCGCACCCGCGTGCAGGTTCAGGCCAAGGTAGACAGGCTCGTCGTGCCTTGTGATGGCGGGCGCGTCAGCTGGCGTCTCTTGCGCCGCAAGCTGCGCGGGCAGGCTCATCACAACGCTGAGCGGCAGGAGACGTAGGAGCGAGCGCTGGGCCATGCACTCTGTCGTTTCGCGCGGCGGGCATTTCCAAAGCGGCGCACAAAAAGCGCAGCGCATTTCGAGCCGGTGGTAGCGTTGCGCACGGAGAACGACATGGAAGACGCACAAGAAGCCATGCTGAAATCACTCGTCGCTGTCGCTTGGGCCGACGGACGCATCGAGAACGAAGAGACGGAAGTCATCGAGGCGCTCATCTCCGCCTTCGGTGCGGAAGGCGACGCGGCAGAGGCGATTCGTGAGTACGCCAAGACGCCAAAGTCGATCGACGATGTGCCCACGACCGAGCTCTCTGCGAGCGATCGCCGCGTGCTCCTTCAGCATGCCGTGATCGTCACCTACATCGACGGAACGCAATCCGACAAAGAGCGCGAGGTGCTGCATGCACTCATCGCCAAGCTGCGTGTTCCGGCCGATGAGGCGGAGCAGATCCTCGCGGACGCTGAGACGCGCGCCAAGCGCTTGCTCTCGCTGCTTTGAGTGCTCTCGCTGCTCTGAGTGTCCTCGCGGCTCTGAGCATCGCCAACGCAAAGAAAAACGCCTCGGACTCCTTGGAGCCCGAGGCGTTTCTGTGTTCAGCGCGTCGTGGTCAGAGCGCGGAGATGTTGATGCTGTAAGCGCCCGCTTGCCCTGCAGAGTTACCAGCGACGGTGATCTGCACCGACTGGCCCATCGTCGCTGCGAAGCTCGTCGTGGAGAGGAGCGAGTCGCCGAGGTCATCGTCGGAGCAGCCGAGTTCCTTGGCCGCCGCACCGCAACCGTCGGCGACGATGAGCACGGTGTCGAACTCAGAGCCAGCGGTATCGATTTGGTATTCGCCATCTGCGGGGGCAACCCAACGATGCGTGACCGAGGCGCCGAGCTCGCCCGCGCCGCAGGAGGCGGTCGCGTGTGCGCCGCGGCTGAGCGTGGTGCCGGTGAACACACTCATGCCAACCATCGAGGAAGGCGTGGCCGTGGCGGAGCAGGTGTCTGCGCCTGTGCCAACAACGCGCGTCACGAAACAGGCGTCGAGTGCGGTCTGATAGGCCGCGAGGTCGGGCTCCGTGCCGCATGCAGCGATGGCGGCTTCTGCTGCCGTGTAGCAAGCGTCTGGGGCTGCGCATGCGCCTGCGGCGGTGAGGCAGGTGGCGAGGGCGTTTGCGGCGTCGCGGTTGCAGTTCCACCAGGTCTGGATGGCCCCGCCGATCGTCGCTGCGGTCATGTCGTAGCAGGGGTCGCCCGCAACCGCGCCGAACACGGCGTTCGCGCAAACGTCGGCTGTCGCGTACTCCGGAAAGGCCGCGCAGACGCACTGCGCACGGTCGGATGCGCGAAGCGCGGAGGCAAGCGGCGTTGCCGACATGCCCGCGTCGTTGCCTGCATCACCACTCACGCCTGAGTCCGTGCCGCTGTCGAACATCGCGCCCGTTTCGCTCCCCGTGTTCCGGGCATCGATCGGCACCCCCGTGTCGTTGCCCGTCATGCCGGCGTCGGTTCCGGGGTTGCTCGGGCAGCCCATCGTCAAGAAGCCGAGGATGGCGAGTGCAGCGTGGACGCGAGAGGAAGTGGTCATAGGTCTCCTAGAGTCAAAAGTGATGGGAAGATGCAGTGAACACCCTGCCCTACCAAGGCATGGGTCGTCCAGTCAGCGAAGGCTCGTGAGTGCACGGCCGCCATCGATCGAGTGCAGTGCACCAGTGATCCACCCTGCTTCGGATGAAAGCAAGAACACCGCAAGCGAGGCGACCTCCGCCGCATTGCCCGGGCGCCCGATTGGATGCGTGCCTTTGCTGCGCTCCAGAAAGGCCGCGTACTGCGCTTCATCGAGGCCGGCGGTGGTGTGCAACTCGGTGATGACGACGCCGGGGTTGATGGCATTCACGCGCACCTTCTTCGGCGCGAGCTCAATCGCCGAGGACTGCACGAGCATGTCGACCGC
>JBILQT010000239.1:0-11005 GCA_044373065.1 Sandaracinaceae bacterium | reverse complement strand
CGGCGCAGTCCGCATCGCTGCATGCGGCCGGTCCGAGCACGGCGGCAAAGCCATCCGTCGTGAGGACAGCCTGCGCGCGTTCACGCACGCCCTGGCCAAGCGCGTGCGCCAGCGTTGGATCGCCCGAGGGCATCAGGATCACAAAGCGCGAACCCGGCGCGCTCGGCACAACGCCAAACTCGTCCTTCCGAGGACAGTCGAGCTTGGAGCGGCTCTGCTGCACGGTGAACTCAGAAGGTGCAAACACCAGGGTTGAGTGCGGTGTTGCAACTGGTGCCTGACCGGCAATCGTCGTTGCTCACGCAATACACGCTACATCGGTTCGTGGTGACGCTGCGCATCCGGCAAACACCATCGTTAAGTCCTGCTGCGCCGCATCGGTCGTTGCCACTAGCATCGAGTGTCATGCAGTTGGTCATGTCGAACGCGGCCTGCGCCTCGCACGTGCTTGCGCGTAGGCCGCAAACGACGTCGGTCGTCCCGTCGATGCTCGTGAACATTTGTGGAGACGCATGGGGGCGCGTGTTGATGCAATCGGCGCCAGCAACCGTTGCTTGCCTTTGGAGGCAGTGGAAACCGGCTGCAACCGGGTCACTCGCGGGCGTGCTTGGGTCGTCGTAGGTCATCGGCACGCAGAGCATGCCCGCCCCGCACTGCGTATCGCGCAAACACGTTTCGCATCGTCCGGCGCCGCCGATTGTGATGGGCACGCACCGGTTCGTCGCGGTGTTGCAGGCTTGGTTGGCGGCGCAGTGAGTGTTGTTGAGGCACTGCACGCAGGTGCCCGTACGGCACTGCGGTGTGGCGCTGAGGTGCGCGCAATCGCCCGCCACCGTGCATGCTTCGCACCCATTCGAAACGAGGTTGCACCGCGACGCAGTCACGTTCGTGCACGAGGTGCCGTTGCACGTGCACGCGGCAACTCCACTGACATCGCAGTCGGGCTGCGTCGGGGTGCAGGCGCGGCGATCCGCGGTGGTACACACGGCACATGTCTGCGACATCGCGTCGCAGGCGGGCGTGGGGCCGGAACAGTTCGCTGCACTCACGCACCCGACGCATTGATTGATTCTGGGCGACCCGGGCGTTGTGTCGCACACCGTCGGCGCTGTGCAGCTCGTGCCGTCAATACACTGCACGCAGCGGTGGTCGTCGGTGCATGCCGACATGCCGCTGGGGCAGCCTGAAACGTTCTCGGTGGTGCACCGCACGCAGGTGTTCGTGGTCGTGTCGCACGCCGGGCCGTCGGGGTGGCCCGCGCAGTCGGTGTCCGCAACGCACTCAACGCAACTCGTGCCGCCGAGGCATGCGGGCGTGTCGCTCGGGCAACGGCTGCAGATGCCACCGTCCGGGACTACGTATGCATCCGGCATGACCGCATCGGGCGCCCATGCGTCGTCGACGCTAAACGCATCGGCGTTCGTATCCGTGCTGCTGTTGGTGTCACGAATGTTGGCGTCCACGGGACCCGCGTCGATACCGCCGTTCGCATCAGAGCAAACAGGGCTCGGGAAGTCCTCGCAGGAGACCGTTTCGCGGATGCAGGCAGATGTCGACAAGCCGCAAAGAGCGAGGGCGAGAATCGAGAGCTTTGAATAGCGCATTGGGTTTCCCTTCAAGAAAAGCGGAGGAATCAAAAGTGGATGACGCCGTCGAAGCGGCGCGCTGTCGCGGAAGATGAACCGGAACTCACAGCCCAAACGATGGCGACCACGCCCGCAACGACAAGGACACTGCCTGCTGCGATCCACACTGCGGAACTGGTCTCGTTGTTGCGCTCGTAGAGCCTGCCCCCGCTGAACGAGTCAGGCGTCGCAAACCCGTACGCTCCGACGCCGACGAGGGCCAATCCCGCGACACCGGCGCCGATACCGACGCCCAACCATCCGACGTCAGGGCCTGTGCTCGCACCGCCCGGCACCACGATGGGGTCGCTGGTGGTTGCGTTCTCGCCACGCGCAAGCTCGAGCGTCAGCGTCATCGGCTGATCCGTCAGCGTGAAGTCGCGCCGCTGCGTGACGTAGCCATCCGCGCTCACCGAGATGCTGTGGTCGCCGCGCGTGACGGTGTCCTCATGCGGCATCGCGCCCCACGGGATGCGGTCGAGCGTGATGGTCGCGCCCGCCGGGTTGCCCTCAACGCGCAGGGTAGACGCGCCCGAGCGCGCTGTCTCAAGCGCCTGATGAATCGCGCCCTCGATGGCGGCCGGGACGCCTGTATCCGTGACGGGCACCTCGCCGCTGAACGTGCCCGCGTGGTCATCGATGAGCGTCACCGCGACGCGCTCACACACCGCATCGTGACCCCAGAGCGCGATCGCCATCGCGAAGTCTGCAGCGTCGTTCTCAAGCAAGGGCGCAGCGCAATCCGCATCGCTGCATGCGGCCGGGCCGAGCACCGCGGCAAAGCCATCCGTCGTGAGGACAGCCTGCGCGCGCTCACGCACGCCTTGGCCGAGCGCGTGGGCCAGTGTTGGGTCGCCGGAGGGCATCAGGATCACAAAGCGCGAACCGGGCGCTTGTGCCGACGCAGGCAGCGAGTTGGAGCCGACGATGAGCGCCGCAAGAACGAGCGCGACCTGGATGCAGAGCCGATGTGTTTGTTGCGCGAGCATGAGCAAAAGCCTCGTGAATCAGTGGGCACCGCAATCGGCACGCCCCATCGGCCGCTTGGTACTGCGTCAGAAAGATCGGCGCAACCTTCCCGAACGTGGGTGCGTCATTGCGCGAAGACTTCCTCCAGCGTCGTCGCGGTCACGATGCGCTCGCTCCACACTTCGAGTTCGCTGGCCCCCGCGCTGTCGAGCCGACTGAATGCGCTCTTCGGAGCGCGAGGAAACTTGAGCTGCAGCTGCCGACGAAGGAGAGCGACCTGACCCTCGAGTCGGCCCTTCGCGATGCCCTTCTGAATGCCCTTCTCCATGCCTTCGTCGATGAGACGTTGCGCAGCGCTGTACATGATTCCCTCACTCTCGGTAGGTTCGTTGTCGCTCACAAGCTTGATGATACGCGCTTCCTCTGTCGGCTTCGAACACAGGAGCAGGTAGCGGTAGAGCATGTGTAGCCCTTCTTTTCGATGCGATCGGCCGACGTCACGCAAGGTGGCGAGTTCGCGCAGCACGAAGGCGATGCCACCAAGTTCACGCACGTCACGGAGCGCTCGGAATATCAGGGCGATGAAGGTCTCGAAGCGTGCGTTCAGCTCCTCATCGGAGATGCGCGCGAGATCAAGAACGATGTACGAGAACTTGGGTGTGTAAGGAAGAAGGGCTTGCTGCAGTCCCTGGAAGTCGACCATCCACTCAAAGCTCTCAGGCACCCGCCAGCCGCGTGTGCTGTGCGAAACGACGATGGGCACAATGGGCGGAAGAGCGCCCCTCGGATGGTCTTTGCGGAAGCCATCCCAGATGCGCACGAGATAGCGCAGCAGACGAAATGGCATCTCCGGATCGGCGCGGCTCTGATGCTCCTGCAGCACGTAGATGAGTGCTGGCAGGTCGCTCTCTTTGAAGTGGATACGGTAGAGCAAGTCGCTCTGTCGCTCTTTCAAACGTGCGTCGATGAATGTCCCCGGCACAACCTGAAGTGACGCGAGGTCTAGCGCTTGAACAATGCTCGATGGGAGCAATCCGCGTAGCTCGTTCACTGCCAAATCGTGCTGCGAGAAAACACCGCGGAAGAGCGCGTCGTGGGGCCGTGACGTCATGGCCCGTTGTCGACGCGCATGCGGAAGCGTTGCGTGCGGATGTCGGGGTCACAGCGCCGAGAGCGTGATTTCGATGCCACTCGCAGCATCCAAGCAAATGGCTTCGTCGTAGCCCCCGAGCTCCGCATCTCGTGTTGCATCTTCGAGGTAGAGCGACTGGAACAAGAATGCGAGTCGATACGTGTCGAGCGGGATGAGGGCTTCGACGCTGACCAAGAGCTTCCGATCATCCACGCGATAGGGCGCAAAGCGCGCGACTTGCTTGAGCGATGCGTGAGGCGGCGCTATGACTCCAACCGTCGAGCCCTCGATTGCGTCATAGCGACTCGCCCTGAAGATCCATGGCGCAGGTACACCGATGGAACAACGAAGCGCGTCGACAGTGAGCTTCGTTGCGCTCTCTGAAGAGAGTCGAACTGCCATGGGCACCACACGCCTTAGCCATTGTTCCGTCGCGTGCACAGGGAACGGATGACGACGCAGAACGCTATGCACGAGCACGCGCAGCGCCTCCCAAGTCGCCTCCAATTCCGCCTCGGTGCGAAGCGCTGGAATGATGTGCAAAGCAACCGCTTCAGCAGCGTCCGATGCGCTCGCAATCACACCGATCGGCAAGGGCGCCAATGCGAGAAGCGCGGTCGCAACTCGTTCGGCGACCAACAGGTCAACCTCTGGCCACACCGCGATGTCGGCAATCGCAAGCACGGCGAGCCCAACCCGCTGGTCGGCAGTCAGCGCGCGCGCAAGTTCAAGGAAGGGCTGCGGCCGAAGTTCACCGACCTCCGCGTTCCCTGATTGCACGAGGATGTTCTCTTCGTCTCCGGGAATCGTTTGAAGGCATCCCGTGAGCGCTCGATACCAAGGAGAGCGCGCCATCAGCCCAGCTCCTTCATCAACGCGGCGACACCCTGCAGCGTCATCGTGTGGAAGTGCGTGATGGCTTGCTGATGCGAGACCGCGCGCGTCACACCACCGACCCGCATCTCAAGCACGGAGGTCCCCGCCTCGGTAGTGAGCAAGCAACGCTCACGCTCGTAGTTCTCGAACTCGAAGCGGCCGCCGACGTTCACCACTTCGTTGAGAATGGAGAGGGCGCTATCCGAACGCGATACACTGAAGAACTTCGTCGAACCCGAGCCGTCGCTTAGCCGGAAGCGCGTAAACACAATAGGCGACGGCGTGCGGGTCATGTCGTTGAGCGCCGCGTACCTCATACGTTCCGTGGCCTCTGCCGCAGTCTCCTCGCCGGTGAACTCGATGTGGTTGATTGGGAATGCGGCGACAGTGCGAGATGGCAAGAAGTAGCCCTTGGGTGCGCTCCATCGTGCGACGCCCCGACCGAGCACAAGAAGCTCGTCGGCAAACGGCGGCCCGCCAGTCCACGGAGCAAGCTTCACGACTTCCCTGTCGGCCACCTCCGTCCATCGCGCCGCCAGGGTGTCAAGCACGTTGACACCAAGAGCAACCGCGCGCTCTTCCTCAAGATGTTGAATAGAGGCGCAAATCACGACGTCCTCCGCGAAAGGCCGGAAGAAGTGGATTGTCGGTCGGAAGGGAACCCGCTCAATGAAGCATCTGGCCGCAGGAAGCGCGGTGACAGACTTGAGCTGCCTCAGCTGCTCTGTGAGTTCGTCGACATTCATTTCTATTCCTTCCGAGTTGGCGCTAGCGGTTGGGCGGTGTGTGTTGCTGGTAGGTCTGCCCACTCCCACCTCGTCGCGAGTTCTCTGAACGCGTCATTGGGACGAGGCGGCTTGTATCGTTGAAGCTCTCGTTGCGATCGCGCTGAGAGAGTGCGTGTTCGCCGCTGTTGTAGCGTCCGACGAGTTCTGGAGTGTGATCGTAGGTCAGGTTCGTGATTGGTCGCCCCAGCCGATCGCGTTGAATCCGTCCGTTCGCATCTCGTTGGTAGAACTCGATCTCTTGGTCGCGACTGTCGCGCCACGTCATCTGCTCACGAGCTAGCGGTGCTCCAGCTCCGGCATCAGCCCGAACCGGTGGTGGCCGAGGGACTGTGCTCGGCGATGCATCGTAGGCAGCCCGATGCGCTCGTCCCTCGTCAGTGTGCGCCAACGCCATCTCGTCGTGCGCGCGCTGACTGAACGAACTTGGATAGACGTCCTCGCGACGAATCCGACCATCGCTTGGCGCGTTCGGGTCCCGGACGAATTCGCCTGTCTCAGCGTCTCGCAGCCGACCGCTCGGGTCGCGGAATGTGCCAGATGGGTCACCTTCAGTAGTCGTTCTCCCCTGAGCCGCCTCAAGCCCATTCGCCTTGTTCTGCGGATGCAGCCCCAGCAAATCCACATCGCCAATCGGGTCCCTGCAGTACGCATACAGGTTGATCCCACCCGCGTGCCCAAGCGGATCCGGCTCGATGTAGCGGCCTAGCTGCGGGTCGTAGTCGCGGTAGCGATTGAGATGGAGGCCGAGCTCGGGGTCGAAGTAGTGACCGGGCCAGCGGAGGCGATACTCGATCGCGTTGCACTGCAGGTAGTAGGGCAGTGGCTTGACGGTGATGGCTCCATACGGATCCGCATGGAGGGCAGTCCACACGGCCTCACCGCTGGCATCTTCGATACGAATCGGGAGGCCACTTGGGTCGGAGAAGGGGTAGTACGACTTGCCCGATTCGAGCGGCGCATCGACGGATGCGTAGTCGATGAAGACGTACGGCAAGAGCGCGTGATCGGCGGCGTAGCCGTAGAGGCGCAGCGCGCCCGTTGGAGCGACTTCGGCAGCGAGCCGGTCGCCTTCCCAATAGAGCTTGGTCTTCGCTTCACCGCGGCCGAACTCGATGCGGCGCCCGAGGCCGTCGTAGGTCGCAGTCCAGTCTTCGCCGGTCGCAAAGCGGACGCGAATCAGCTGATCGAAGCTGTCGTACTCGAAGTGCTCCAACGCACCATCACGGGTGCGTGAAGCGAGGCGCCCGCGTGCGTCGAATGCAAAGTGTTGGTCATTCGCGCGCGTGAGCTGATTGCCAGTCTGCAGCGACGTGCTCGTCAGTTGCGGAGAGGCGATCAGGTTGCCCGCTGCATCGTATCGATAGGATGCAATCGACCCGTCGGCGCGCGTCTCTTCGGCGAGTGCGCCGGCATAGTCGTATCGAAACTCGCGCACACCGCGCTCGCTGTCGTGGAGGCGCATGAGCCTCCCCTCAGGGCTCCGCACGCAACGCTGGGTGTAGACGCGCTCGATGCCGAAGAGGCCGAGCGAGTGCGCGATGCTGCCCGTCAGACGGCCTTCCTCATCGAACTGGCTTCGCTCCTGCGTGCCATTCGCGAGGGCACGCGAGATGACTGCGCCGGATGGCGATTGGCGAATGGTGTTCGCGCGTCCGCTTGGCTCGATGAGCTGGCTTGCATCCGCGCTCTGGACACGTCGAAACGTGAAGCGGCCGAGCAAGGTCGTGCGCGCGCCGCGCGCATCACGGAACGTCTCCACGCCGAGCTTGTCGCGAACATCGAACGCGATGCGGTCGACGTGGTCGCGCTTGAGTCGAACCTCATGCGTCTTGGTCGAGGCCTCGGTGTGTCTTCCACGCGCGTCGTAGTCGAAGCGAAGCTCATCGCCGGAGGCGAGCTGAATGCGACCCACGAGCGCGTTGCGATGCGGCTCGCAGCGAAGAAGCACGTTGCCATCGGCGTCACGCTTCTCGATGAGCCGGTCGGCGCTGTCCCACGTGTACGTCTCCCGAAGCGCACCGTTGCGCACGATCCCGGTGATGCGGTCTGCAGCGTCGCGCTGGTAGTCGGTCTGGTTGCCGAGGCCGTCGCGAATGGCACTCAAAAACGGTGTTGTGCCCCACGCGAACTCGGTAACCCGCGAGCCCTCAATGAGCCTGCGGACCAAGTCGATCGAGCGCTCGGTACGAACAACGCGTCCGTCGCGATCCACGCTCTCAAGTAGGTTCCCCGCGGTGTCGTAGGTGAAGGTCTGAGCGCCACGCGCGTCATCGATGCGCACAACTCGGCCGAGTGCATCTTTGCGCTCCACAGGAACGCTCGACGCCCCGCGTGCCTGAAAAACGTTGCGCGCCTCGCGCAGCACAAAGCTCGGGATGGCATGCAAGACATCCCACTCACTCGCCGCGCCATTCGACGACACAAAGCCCGCATAGCCGGCCTGTGTCGACGGCAGTGCGGGAGGTTCGTGCCCAGAGAGCCTCCTGTCGATGGACTCAGGGGCAAGCCAGTTGCCGAATCGATCGCGCCTTCCTGTGTGATGCCCCTTCTCATCGTAGAGCCACTCCAGTGTGCGATTCGCCCAATCGCGCTCGAGCACAACGCGGCCATGTGGATCAGTCTCGCGTGAACGCGCCGTGCCATCGGGGCGCTCGATACGCGTGATGATGCCGAGATAGTCGTAGTGGTACGTCCACCATTGGCCCGGCGTTCGCTCTACCCGTGTTGCATATTTCTCATATTGCAACCTGGTGAGACCCAGCGCGCTGTCACTCGACGTCCAGACGCAGCGATCCTCTTCATCATAGCGCCAGTAGAACGCGTGCCCCTGGCCATCTCGGCGACTGACTACGCGACGCTTCTCGTCGTACTCGCACCGCTCAACATCGTGTCCACGGCGCGTCTCGGAGAGGAGCGATTCTGCATGATAGTAATATGTAACAATCGCAGTTCCGTCTCGTCGAACATCGCGCAACAAGCCGTCGGTCTGCGTGTAGTGGAAGGTGTAGAGGTGGCTCTTTGAAGTGGCCATCTCGGTCTCGTGCGCAGAGACCAACTGACCATCGTCGCTGTAGCCGAGATCCATCCATGCGAGCTCGCTCCGAATGCGCGCGAGCCGCCCGACGCGCCCGATGCGAATGAAGTCACGCGTTGGCTTGGCCGGATGCGAGAGCGTGAAAACGTCCGCGTTTGAAAGGCGATTGCGCGTCAGCGTGTAGCCGTGAAGGCTGACTTCAAGCCTTCCGCGGAACGCCGGGAACACCCACGCACGCGCCTGCTCGTCATGGAAGGTGACCTGATGCCTCCGCACATCGAGGCTGACCTCGAGGCAATGGCGGTGACCGAATCCGAGTGCGCCGCGCTGCGTTCGCAAGCGCGTGGAGTAGTGGCGGCCAAACTCGAAGATCCACTCGCCGCGAATGTCTGTGAGGTCGTCATACACCTCGCCCGTGACGGCATCGACGGGACAGCCAATGGCTCTGCAGGGCTCGTTCGCATCGGGGTGTCGCGTGGGCGTGCCGTCGTCATGGTCTCGATGTCGACCGCCTCCAGACCCGCCCTCGCCACCCTCGCCTCCTCCGTTCGCACGTCGTCGATTGGAAATCGCATTCGCGAGACCGGCGCTCAGCATCTCGCCTATCGGGGGGACCGGGAAACCGCCAATCAGCACATCGATCTTCGCGGGAACCGCCAGCATTCCGAAGCCAGGAGGGACGCCCGGGTCGGTTCCGATCGTGGCTGTCACTGCGTCCAAGACGGCATCGGCTGCCGCCTGTGCTGCAGCCATGAGCGCAGCCATCGCGTGCCCCTGCGCGGCGGCCGCCGCTTCCTCGGCCTCCTCGGCAGAGCCAGCGTTGCTCTCCTCGATGCAGTCTCCAGCCGCTTGGATGAGATTGGAGCCCACGCCGGCGAACGACGCAGCAACTCCAGCGCCCTCCACGATGGCAGCCACTGCGTGCCCCGCTGATCCGAGGACCGACGACATCGAGCCGCCCATCGAAGAGGGCCCAATCGGATTGCACACGCGCGTGAGATCGAAGGTGCGTGCCGCGCGCTTGCCGCCGATGAAAACTGCCGCGGCACCAGTGACGATTTCGAACATCGGCGCGAAGCCGCCGCAGGTGGGCGCGGCGCCAACGTCACCGCAGACGACTGCAGGCTCGCCCGCGATCATCACGCCCAACTGGCTCCCGCTCAGGACCATGCCGATGCTGGGTAGCGGCACGGGGGGCGCAGGCGGAACGAAGCTTGGCGGATGCGCGTGCGCGTGTGGAACCCCCACGTGAATTGTCATTGCGCACGCCGCAGGAAAGCCCACGCCCGACGGCATCATCATCCCGATGCCCACACCTAGCGCAGTGTCGACGACCTGCGCGAGGAGCCCTGGCACCCCGAGCGCACTTGTGACGACGTCACAAATGGCCGTGTCCATGCGAGGGGCTCCCTCCTGACCCTCGAGCGCCTGAATCAAGCCCTCGACCGGCTGCACCAAGGCGTCATTCGTTGTCGCTTCAAGTACCGGAAGGAGCGGATTGTGACGAACTCGCTCGAAGTGAGCCGCGTCGAGAACATCGCGCGCGGAGTCATTCACCACCCACGGCGCGGGAGATTCCTCGACACGCCACCAAGCGACGGCGCGAGCAAGAGCAGAGTGATTGTCGACAGACACGCAGGGTCATCGGGCGCACGCGCTGCGTGTTGCGTACTTTTTCTCGTGAGTTCTTCGCTCGCTCAGTGCGCGTGTATGCAGCCGCTTCCGCACTGCGCTGTGCGTGCGTGGGAGAGGGCCTCGGCAATCTGCGCTTTGTGCGCTTCGAGGTTCGTTGGCGCGAGCGCACGTTCGAGTTCCTCCAAGACGCGAATCACGCGGACCCAGTCCTGGCCCTGCTGCGCGATTCGCAGTGCTCGATTCCACGCGTCGTAGCCAGCAGCAAACGACTGCCCCTGCCAGAAGCATCGACCTGCATCGTAGTGATGTTCTCCAGCCGCCTGCATGTGCAGATACGACGAGGCGAGTGTCGCAGCGCTCTGGTACATCGCCGCTGCCTCCAGCCAACGTTGCTCGCGCTCTTCAAGCCTTGCGAGTGCGGCAGCCGCGTTGAGCAGTGCCGGAATCGCGTTGCCCTTGAGTGCATCGCGAAGCGCATGAAGACCGTGAAGGCGCGCGAGGTCGGTGCGTTCCGCTGCGATCGCAATCTCGAGCAAGCAGAGGTGACTCAGTGCGGACGACGCGTAGTTCCCAGTCCGCTCGAAGTACGGAATCAAGAGATGGAAGCGCTCCGCCGCAAGCGCGTGCCTTCGATGCGCCATGTCGAGACTCGCAAGCTGCAAGAGCGACTGTGCGCGGTCAGTCGCAGAGAGCGAAGTATCCACAACCTCTTCGGCGAGGTGTCTCTCGATGCCGAGCGGCGTGAAGTTGAAGGCCACGTCCACGAAGGGGATCTGCTCAGTCACCAAAGCCTTCGCGAGGCCTTCCTGCGGCTCGTCTCGGACGAAAACGCGCAGACGTTCGCATGCCAGCTGACTCGGAAGGAGCGCCGACACGACACGCGCATAGGCCTCCCAACTCGTGACACTCGAAGGCAAGAGCGAGAGCACGATGCGCCCCCTCTCGC
>JBILQT010000585.1:0-2745 GCA_044373065.1 Sandaracinaceae bacterium | reverse complement strand
CGAGGCCGACGACCAACGCGAGAAGTGGGAGCGCGGTCTTTCGCTGCGTGCGGGGCGTGCCGATCATCCAGGAGACGAAGAGCGTCCCGATGGAGATGACGTAGATGACGAGGCAGAGCGGATGCAGTGCGGCCGAGCAGGCGACGCCGAGGACGGCCACAAGGACGCGCCCCGTGCGCGCTTGGCGTGCGAGGTCGAGCAGGATGGGAAAGACGTTGAGCGCGAGTGCGATGCTGAGCGTCGAGGGGAGAAAGCCGTAGAGGAAAGTCGGGCGTGTTCCCCAGGTGAAGTCGGAGCCCGTGTCGAGCAGGGCAAGTGCGCCTGCAGCAAGCGATGCGGCCTCGTTGCCCGAGACGCGCATCGCGGTGCGTGCGATGCCGATGGCGACCATCGTGTAGGCGACGCTGACGATCGAGACGAGCCAGTGGCTGAGCAGGTGCGAGGTGCCCGTCTGCACCGCGAGCCAGGCGATGATGCGGTGCACGATGGTCGGGTAGAGGTCGAGCGTGGGCTCACCGGTGGAGATGCGCGTGATCCAGGTGAGCGGCGTCCCGCGGGCACTGTGGTCGGCGATCTCGGCGACGATGGCCTCGTTGATCTGCCCGTCGATGCCGACGAAGGGCACATGCGCAGACCACGCGGGGAGGGTGACCCAGGCGCCCAGCAACGCGATGGGAAGATAGACGATGAGTGCACGCCGCAGTCGGTGCTTGGCGAGGTTGCTCTCAGCCTTCGTTGGCGTGAGGAGCGTGCTGAAGGCGAGCGCAGCGGCGACGAGCACAAGCTCGAAGCGCGGCGTGTCCACAAGGACCGCGTAGCTGACCAGAGCGAGCGTCGGGGCGAGCGCTGCGGCGTCGATGCGCGGTGAGGACACGGATCACTCGACCGGAGCGGGTTCGTCTGTCGGCACTGCCGTTTCTGTCGGCGTGGTCGGCGCTGCGCTTGGCGCCGTGGGCTGCTCTGCGCTGGGCTCCGCAGTCGGCTCCACGACGGGCTCGATGACGGGGGGAGGCGTCGGTGCGGGGACGTTGCAGTCGTTGCGGAAGATGCGGATCTCCGGGCCCATGCGCTCGAGCTCACCCCAGCCCCAGAGCGGTGCGTAGAAGTGATCCTGCTCGTCGTAGGCAGCGCCGCAGCGCGGGACGCCCGGTGAGAAGGTGGCTTGGAGGGTGAAGCAGGCCGGAGGGTCCGTGCCGTCGTAGCGGACGGTGGGCACGTCACAGGGAAGCACGGCGCGTCCAACGACGAGCCAGGGCGCGCGCAGTGGAGGCGGCGTGCCGCGGAAGATGACGGGGCCCATCGCTGCACCGACCGTGGGCTTCCAGCTCAGTGGGCTGCGGTTCGCGGTGCGCGACTCGTCGTTGTAAAAATAGAGACGCGGCACCTCCTCGCGAAGGCCCTCGGGGAGGAGCTCCTCGCAGCGATCACCCAGGCCCGGCTCAATGGCGTAGGTGCGCGCGTAGCCGCCCATCGGGTCGAGTGTCTCGTGGCCGATGTTCTCGACGATCCAGTCGTAGGCCTGCTCGCGCGTGTCGGTAGCGAGGAAGAGCTGGAGGAACTGGAAGGAGCGAAAGGTGGGCTCGATCGCGAGCAGCGAGGCCATCGCGAGAATCAAGCGGCCGTCGTTGATGCGGAAGCCCTGAAGCGCACCGATGCGCGGCGCGAGCTGCGTGTGGAGGAAGCGCGCAACGAGCACGATCAGCAACGCAGCGGCAACCGCGGCGGTCGGGTGCGAGGGGAGCGAGTAGCGCGAGAAATTGACGGCCGTGCGCCCGACGATCCCGAGGTAGTAGAAGACCGTCCAGAAGCCGACGAGGAAGGTCATCGGCTCGCGCTTGAGGAGGCCGCGCACCATGAGGACGGCGCAGCCAATGGCGGTCACGACGACGAGCGGCCAGCCCATCGCGAAGGGGAAGGAGAGCGTGCCGTGGTGAATCCAACCGACCGTCGTCTCGGCGCCCTCGCGCACCGAGAAGCCGTTCGGTGCGTAGCGCATCGTGTGCGTCAGAAGGCCGTCGTAGAAGGTGCGTGGCTCCTCGAGGACGGCCCAGCTTGTGCCGACGAAACCGACCGCGATGCCGAGCGGCGCGACGACCAATGCCTTGATGTTGCGGCGATCAAAACCGAAGCGGAAGAGCTGCCAGACAAGCGCGATGAAGGGGACTGCGCCGAAGGTGAGGCCCGTCCATTTGATCGAGGTCGCGATGCCGTAGGCGATGCCTGCGATGAATGCCCACTTGGCCTGCCGAAGGTTGATCGCCCGCGCGAGTGCATCGAGCATCCACGCGAAGAAGAAGATCATCATCGTGTCGGAGACCGCGAAGTGCGCATCGCGCGCGGCCAGCACGTTGGTGGCGTAGAAGAGGCCCGTCGTCAGCGCGAGGGCATGGCGCTCGGTGCGCGTGAACTCGCGCGGGCCGATGCGGTACGCGAACGACATCAGGAAGGCGACGGTGCCGACGCCGAAGGCGGCCGAGGTGTAGCGAACGGGGACGAGGAATCGCCAGGGCGCGAGCGAGAATGCGCAGCCCATGTGGATGGGCTCTCCGTACTGCAGCTCCCAGAACCAGCGCGAGACCGTCTGCACCATGTAGTGCCAGCGGAAGTACGCCTCGGGGAAGCCGCCGATGGCGAAGTGCGTGTTCCAGTCGGAGTAGAGACCGGTGGCGACGTTCGCGAAAATCTCTTCGTCGGGGCGGGCCCAGGGCAGGTGCGGCGTGATGTGCAATCCAACAAAGCGCAGTA
>JBILQT010000584.1:0-2749 GCA_044373065.1 Sandaracinaceae bacterium | reverse complement strand
AAACCCCTTACCGTTGGGGCATGTCGACGTTCTTTCATGCGCGCGTCCTCTCGGTGAACCACGCCTCGGCCAACGTCTTTCTCGAGACCCGCAAGGCAGACCTGCTTCGCATCGCGACGGCCGCGAAGATCAAGGGAGGGGCGAGCAAGCTCTCGCGGAGCGATGCCTCCGAGGTGCTGAGGGCGCATCTGGAGAGCCTGGGCCAGGCCGCTGCGGCGTCGCTCATCTATGCCAGCGTCTTTCAGCGGGAGCGCTTGGCGGAGAAGCGCCTCCTCGCGACCCTCGGTGCGCGCCTTGAGGACGCGAAGGTCGTCGTCGACGATTGTGTCCCGGCGGGCAAGCCCGAGGTCGCCTGGGCGATCTGGTTTGCGCAGAACCTCTCGCATCATTTCTTTCCAAGCGCGTTCGTCCCCATCGCCCGCACCGAGTGCGCATTCGAGGTGCGTGAGACAAGTGATGTGCGCATCCCCTCGGAGCGCGAGGTGGCCAACGTCGGCTCACTTGCGCCGCAGTTTGCGTCACGTCTCTTTCGCGACGCCCATCGCTTCCTCGATGCCGCCACCGAGGATGCAAGCCGCAACCCGTGGGTGGCCGAGTTCGGCTGGGAGAAGATGGCCAAGCCGACGTGGACCGGAAGCCCGCCGCTCGACGCCGTCGTCATCGAGCGACCCGAACGAAAGACCGCCATCGTCCGCACGCTCTCTCTCCCGCGCTGGACAGAGCATCTCGAGCTTGAGCGCGTGTTCGCCTCGGCGGGCTGAGCAGTCGACGAGCAACGAAGCGGCCTCCACTCGGAGGTCGCTTCAGTCCTCTTCGGTCGCGATCTCGGCGATCACGAACACGACGCGACGCGCTGCTTGGCGACAGGCCTCGGAGCGCGCGTTGGCGCAGGCAGGGTCATCATCGGCCGTCGGAGGGCGGCTTCGACCGAAGCCTGCGGGTGCAAGACGACTCGCATCCACGCCGTGCTCGACCAGGAAGCGCACCACGCTGGAGGCGCGACGCTCCGAGAGGTCTTGGTTGAGCTCTTCGCTGCCGCGGTCGTCGGTGTGGCCTTCCACCGTGATGCGGCGAATCCAGGTGTTGGCACCCATGATCTCCGCGACGTACTCCAGGTCCGCGAAGCTGCGCTGCTGAATCACGTCGGCGTTCGTGTCGAAGAAGACGGGCGGGACGCGAATGCGGCGTGCTGCAACGTCGACGCGTACGGCGCTGTCGGGGCAACCATCGGGTTCCGCCGCATCGCGACCGCCTGCGGTCTCGGGAAGGTTGCGACACACGCCGAAGTGTCCGCCCGGATCTGGAGGTCCATCCTCGCCGTCGGCAACGCCATCGCCGTCGTTGTCTGCATCGAGGCAGCCGTCGGTATCCTCGAAGCCATCGAGGTCTTCGGCCTCGCGCGGACATCGGTCGTCGGCATCGCTGATGTGGTCGCGATCGTTGTCGGCCTCGGGGCAGCCGTCGTCGTCCTCAAAGCTGTCGCGGTCTTCCGCGTCGTTGGGGCAGCGGTCTTCGAGGTCGGGCACGCGGTCGCCGTCGTTGTCCCCCTCGGGGCAGCCGTCTTCGTCCTCGAAGTGATCCTCGTCCTCGGCCAAGTCGGGGCAGCGATCGCCCTCGCCGACGCCGTCGTGATCACCATCGGGGTCGGGGCATCCACCGCGACTGCCGAGGCCCGCGACATCGGGACAGGTGTCGTCCGCATCGCGCACACCGTCGCCGTCGTTGTCCGGGTCGATGCAGCCGTCTTCGTCCTCGAAGCCGTCCCGGTCTTCGTCCTCGTTCGGGCAGCGATCGGCCTCGTCACCGACTCCGTCTCCGTCCGCGTCGTGAAGGTGACCGTAGAAGCGAATCAATCCGCCGACGCGCCACTGCGCAGCGCCGTAGCCCTCGGTCAGACCGACTCCGCCGAAGGGCGTGATCTCCAAGTCGACCAGTGGATGAAAGCGCGCGCCAAAGAGCAACTCGACGGGGACTGCGTCACGTGTTGTCCGGTTGAACCCAACCGAGCCGTAGCCCTCGACGAAGGCATGCAACCAGTTGGCGGGACGCACCTCTGCGCCAGCGGACCAGGTGAACTCGGAGCCGATGTGAAAGGCGCCTGGGATGAAAGGCGGCGGTGCGCCGATGTAGGCATCTCCGGTGCGGCCTCGAACGCCAACATTGGCGCGCAAGACGACGATCGAGACCTGTCCTTCCGCACCAATGAAACCGAGGACACTCGCATCGCGCTCTGCGGCCAAGTCTGCGTAGGGGCCATGGTTGCGATCGTCGCCGGAGAGCGTCGGAATCGTCGCAGTGACACCCGCGAGCAGAAGAAACGAATCGGGGATGAGGGAGATGCGCCAGGAGAGACCCAGGCGCGGGTCGCCCATGCCCTGACC
The DNA here is from genome assembly GCA_044373065.1 of Sandaracinaceae bacterium. GTDB lineage: Bacteria > Myxococcota_A > Polyangia > Polyangiales > Sandaracinaceae > JAFLCL01. The sequence goes on along the minus strand of JBILQT010000584.1, from coordinate 368 downwards.
ACGCAGCGCGGGCAGCGAGAGGCGTGAGAGCTCGGCGGCGTCGCCACCGGAGGCCATCAATGCGAGGGGCCAGGAGAAGTGCACGGCAAAGCCTGCGGGCAGGCCAAGCGCAAACGCGGGCTCGAGGATCAGTTGATCCTTGAGCAAGACGGCCTGCGTGACCCCGCCCGTCGTCGCGCGAAGCTGAGCTTGCCCGTAGTGGACGCCCGCTGCGGCAGAGAACGTCCACTCGGGGAGGCCCGGGCCGCCTTCCACGGAGAGGCCTGAGTCCGGCATCGCCGAGGGGTGAAGGTGCTGCGTGTCGAGCGCATAGGACTGAGCCTGCGCCGTACCCGCAAACAATATCGCCCCAACGAAGGTCGCCCCCG
>JBILQT010000583.1:0-2752 GCA_044373065.1 Sandaracinaceae bacterium | reverse complement strand
GCCTCTTCCTCAACGTCGTCAGCGGAGACGGCTGCCACGTGACGGCCGGCGGCGAAGCGCCTCAACCACGGCGGTAGGCCACGCCACTTCAACGCTCGTTGCAACGCTTGCAACGGCGACGCGAAGACCGAGTCGGCAGCTTCAAACACTGCCCGCTCGGTCTTTCTGTTGGCCACTTCGGGCGTTGAGCTCGCCGAACGTTTCAACGCTTGAAGGCGCGTGTGTCCCTCGGTGTGAGCCGCAAAACGCTTGCCGCGGACACGCTGGGCTCTATCAAGCGCATCGTGTTCACCGGCATCAACGAGCTCTCCACCTGGATCGACCTTCTCACCCTCGTGCTGATGGAGGTCGTGCTTGGCATCGACAACCTCGTCTTCATCTCGGTGCTCGTCGCGCGTCTTCCTGAGGCGCAGCGTGACCGGGCGACGCGGATTGGCATCGCGCTCAGCGTGGTCCTGCGCATCCTGCTGCTCTTCAGCATCCGCTGGGTGATGGAGCTGACCGAGCCGCTCTTCTCGCTGCTTGGGCGCGGGTTCTCGGGGCGCGACTTGATTCTTCTCGGCGGTGGGCTCTTCCTCATCGGCAAGGCCACGCTCGAGATTCATCACAAGGTGGAGGGCGAGGAGGAGAAGCAGGCGGCGAACGCGCCGCAGGCGTCGCTGGGGCGCATCCTCATGCAGATTGTCGTGGTCGATGTCGTCTTCTCGCTCGACTCGATCATCACGGCCGTCGGCATGGTCCCGCCCGAGCAGCTCTGGGTGATGATCACCGCCGTGCTCGTCTCGGTCGTCGTGATGCTCGTCTTCGCGCGCCCCGTGGGCCGCTTCGTCAACGACCACCCGAGCGTGAAGATCCTCGCGCTCTCCTTCCTCGTGCTCATCGGCGCGATGCTCGTGGCCGATGGCTTTGGCGAGCACATGCCCAAGGGGTACGTCTACTTCCCGCTGGCCTTCTCGCTGAGCGTCGAGGCGCTCAACCTGCGCTGGAAGGCGAATGCGAAGCGTCGGCAGGCGAAGAAGGACGCGGCCTGACAGAGCACGCGGATGTGCTGCTTCACCGGACCCATCCGCCACGTCTCTGGCACCCAGTATCGGTCTCAACGCTGGAAGTCTCGGAGGATTGCGAGCCCGACCGTCGCGGTCTAGAGGCGGGCGATGCAAAGTCGAGCTGGGTGGTGTTGCGCGGTTTTGGTGGTGTTGCTGACTGCTTGCTCAGGGCGGCGACCTCCTGGGGCAAGTTGTCGAAGCGATGCCGAGTGCGTCACCGACCGATGCGTTGGCATTTGCACTGAGCAGTGCACGACCGACGAGGACTGTTCTTTCGGCCGCTGTGGCTCGAGCGACGGGCGTGGAAGCTACTTCTGCACGGAGGAGTGCAACGTCAGCGGTGTTGCGCTTCCTATGCGGGAAGATTGGTTTTGCGACGGTCAACAGCCACGGCCGTGCGCTGAAGGAGGAGCGGCGCTTGCGTGCGCGACTTGTGGTTGCCCCGACGGCAATGTTTGTCTGCCGACGAACGCTTGCGCTCAGCCCCGAGGAGTAGGCGAGACCTGCACTCTGAACATCGAGTGCGAGTCGGGAAATTGCGGTGCTGTAGCCCTCGACAGAGGGGTCTGCTTTGTTGCCGCCGGGGCTGCCTGCGATGGGTCCAACTGCGGCCAATGTGTGCGCCGCTCTGACGGGACCTCCGAATGTCTGCAGGCTTGCGACGTCCTCACCGAGAGGAATTGCCCGGGCAACGACCCTGCCCGTCCTCAACCTCTGTGCTGGGCGAGTTCCGCGGAGCGCGAGGGCTTCTACTGCCGACTCTCATGCACCACCCAAACGTGCCCGGATGGCTTCAGGTGCCGGATGGTCGGAGACAGCGATGGCATCATCCGAAACCGCTGCTTCCCGATCGAGCTCATCGCAGGACCAGCGAGCATGCCCTGAGGGCGACAAAACCATGTGCTGCTTCACCGGCCCCATCCGCCAGGTCTCTGGAACGAACATCTTCGCGCGCGCGACCGACGCCCAACGACAGCTTCTCGTCTACGCGATGAAGCTCGATGCGACCTCGGATGTCGCGATGGTGCTGCCGATCCCGGTGCCGCCGGGCGCAGGCGAGGAGGCCGTGCGTTTCATCGACCTGAGCGATGCGCCGGAGTTCTTCGCGCAGTTGAGCGCGCTCTTTCCGCCCATCCCACGTCCCGCTTTGCCGCAGCGACAAGGCGAGATGCCGCTTCAAGCGCGTGCGCTCGTCGTCCATCAGGTCGGTGACTTCGAGGCCTCGTTTGTTCCTTCGCTCGAGGACTTCGACAGGCTCGATGCGCGCTTTCGTCTGCCGAAGAAGACCTGGCACACGCTGCCGGAGTACGGCGACTACGGCTTTGCGGTGTTCAAGCTGCGGATGAATCACCACAACCCTGGCCTCGCCTCACGCGTCAAGAATGCGCTCGTGAATGGGCGTCTGCGTGAGCCGCTGATGCAGCCCAAAGCCTTCCATCCGATGGCGTTCACGTTCCCGCGTCGCGATGCGAGCAAGCTCTTCTTTCCGACGGTGCACATCCACGATGGCGAGGTGCATGCGGAGGCCGAGTTTGATCACGCGCTCTTCATGCAGGGCGGGCAGCACGAGGGTTGGGAGCGCTCGATGGAGCGTGCTGCGAAGGCCTCGCCAAGCACGCGCAAGCATCTCGACGAGGGCGCGCATGTGTTGCGCAAGACGATGCGCGGGATGTTCGCGAACCGCGACTTGTTCCTCGACGTGTGAG
>JBILQT010000582.1:0-2759 GCA_044373065.1 Sandaracinaceae bacterium | reverse complement strand
CTCATCCACCTTGAGCGCGTGGAGCCGGGCTTTGTGTCGGAGCGCCTTGAGAAGATCCCTGGGGCGGACGGGTGGCTCTGAATCGCTGAGTCGGGAATGCGCCTCGCCCGCATGCGTTGCCGGGCATGCCCGATGGCCAAGTGAGACCGGTGTTTGAGCATCGCGAGCAGAGCCGATCGGTGCTGCTGGGGCTCGCCGTCTTCCTCGGCCTCGTGGGGCTGCTTGTTCCGCCCCTCGACGGAGTGGCTCTGAAGGAGATCCTCCTTGTCCTCGCGTGTCTGTGTCTCTGGGTCGCTGGGTTTCGGGTCGTGTATGCGCTCCATCCAACGGAGCTCACCTCGGGTGTGCATTGGTTCCGATGGCCCATGCCCAAGTGGGTTGCGCCTCCCAGCGCGAGGGGCGGGCTTCGGGAGCTTCGAGGCGGGCGCTCGCTGGCTTCGGAGCGGGGGACGGCGTGGAGTGTCCACGCGATCACCTCGAAGTCGCGCCTGAGGTTGGAGTACGCGAGTGAGGCGGCGATGCAGGCCGACGTGGATGCCGTGCGTGCGCTTTGCCCCGAGGTCGCGCTCGTGCGCGATGAGGTGGAGGTGCCGAGCGATGCTGAGACGAGGCCCGTGCTGGAGCGCTGCGCCCACCAACGAACGGAGGGGCTCGGTGCGGCCCTCGGCCTCGGTCTCTACACGCCCCTCGCGCTGCTCCTCGGCGCGCCGAATGTTGCGTTGTGCCTCTCGGGCTTCGCGTGCGTCTGCGTCTGCATCGCCGGGTTTCGCGTGACGTATGCCCTGCGCGGTACGCGCCTCACCGAGACGGTGCGTTGGTACCGCTGGCGCTTCCCCGGGTTCGTTCGCGCGACGTTGCCGACAGGAGTCGGTGTGCTTCGCGAGGTGGTTGTCTCGCGGCGGTTGGTCGTCCGTCTGTTCACCTCGGGCGGCTGGTGTTCGCCTCGGTACCGCCACGAAGCGAGCCTGCAGGCCGACCTCGATGAGCTGCGTGCGCTCTGTCCTCGGGTGCCGATTGTGATGAGGTGAGGCTTCGTCTCGCTTCGCTGTCTTCTCGCTGAGTCGGTCGCTGTCTCTGAATCGGTCGCTGACTCCGACGCCGTCTCCGATACGGAATCCTCCTCTCCCGCATGCGTTGCTCGACATGGCCGATGCGGTGGAGACGAAGGCGTTTGAGCGTCGTGTGCGCAGTCGACGATGGTTGCTTGGTTTCGCTCTCTTGATGGGTGCCCTTGGGCTTGCGCTCATCGACTTCGGCCACGGGCACTTCACTTGGCCCTGCCTGATTCTCTCGTGCCTCTGCGTCGGGCTCGCGGGGTTCCGCGTCGTCTACATGCTCGAAGTGACGGGTCTGCGCCTGCGGTTGGATTGGCTCCGCTGGCCCGTTCCGAAGTGGGTCGGCCTCACGCGCAGGGAGCCCCTCTCGCTCGGCGCGCTTCGATGTGGCCCCTCGTTCGCAAGCCCGGGAAGATGGAGCCTGCATGCGGGCGGGCTCGGAGCGATGGAGTACGTGGGCGAAGCGCAGATGCAGGCGGACATCGATGCGGTACGCGCGCATTGCCCAATGGTGGCCATCGTGCGCGATGACGTGGAGGTGCCGCGCCGCGCGGAGCCCACGCCGATGTTTGAGCGTTGTCAGCGGATCCGAAACGATTGGCTCCAGATGGCCGCTGCGAGCGGCGTTGGCGCCATCGTGTGCGCAGCATTCATGCAGGGATTCACGACGGTGATGTGCCTCGCGTTCGCCTGCCTCTGCGTCTTCATCGCAGCCTTCCGCGTGACCTACACACTCACCGGCACCCGCCTCACGGAGACGCTGCTCTGGCACCGCTGGCCCTTCCCCACCTGGTTCCGCTTCGCGCTTCCGCGCGGCACCGGCGTGCTTCGCGAGGTCACGTGCAGGTGGTCGTCCGAGCACCACGTCTGGCACGTGACGCTGTCCACATCGGGCGGCTCGACGGGGCCCACGTACCGCGATGAAGCCCTCATGCAGGCCGACCTCGATGAGCTGCGCGCGCTCTGTCCTCGGGTGCCGATTGTGATGAGGTGAGGCTTTGCGTCTTGCTTCGCTGTCTCGCTTCGCTGTGTTGCTTCGCTGTCTTGCTGACGCCTACTGCCGCGGGGTTCCGACTGGATAGGTTTTGTCCTCGCCGGACGGGCCCAAAGGGCTGTTTGCGGACAGCCCCGGTGATCGCAGGAGTCCTCGCAGGATGCGAAGCATCCGAGAAGACCCGAGAACCCGGGACTCCCGCCGCTTTCGATCTGTCACGTCGCTCGAGGCGTCTGCGCCAGAGAACTTGAGCGGGGTTCCGCTCGCTGGCTGAGCCTCGGTTCGGCGGTCCCTCTGCTGCTTGCGACAGCGATGGCTGGGTTCTGTTTCGAGAACACCTGCTGACGTATCTCCTTGCGACCCGGTCCGTTTCGAGTTGGGTGTGAGCGCACTGGGGCACGACTTTGTGGCTGGACGCTGCTGCAAGTTCCGTCGCTGCTGCGTGGTTGGAAACGTCGCTGGCGCTGACTCTGAATCGGTCGCTGAGTCCGCATCTGCATCGGTCGCTGCGCGCGCTCTGTCGTCGGGTGTCGATCGCAATGAGGTAAGGCTTCGCGTCTCGCTTCGCTGGCTCGCTGACGCCTACTGCTGCGGGGTTCCGACTGGATAGCTCTTGTCCTCGCCGGACGGATCGGCATAGGGGCGTCGGGCATTCAGCCCGACGTCCCCTGCCACACCACCGGACATGCGGGTCCGCATCCGGCGGTTCG
>JBILQT010000581.1:0-2761 GCA_044373065.1 Sandaracinaceae bacterium | reverse complement strand
GATGTCGTTTGGGATGGTCGTCGCGGGCTACGGAACGCCCAAGAAGGCGCGCGCTGCGAAGCGATGAGACGGCCCTATGGATTCCGCGTTTTGCACGTGAATTGCGCGGGTGACGAAGTGATGACGCGGGGGCGTTTCGCCTGACGCAACCGTGACGCACGCGGCCCGCAACCGTGACGGTGGAGGACGGCCTCGAACTGCACGCTAGCGAGATGACGACGCACGCTCTGACCCCGAGTGTTCTGGCCCCAGCTGCACCGACCGCGAGCTCGACGCCGCAAGCCGCGAGCGCTCCGACGAAGGCCGGTCTCGACTGGTGGGGGATGATTCCCTTCTTGCTCTGTCACGTTGTCGTCTTCGCGGCCTTCTGGACGGGCGTGACCTGGCAGTCGGTGGTGCTCTGCATCGCGCTCTACGTCGCGCGCATCTTCGGCGTGACGGCCGGCTACCACCGCTACTTCGCGCATCGCACCTATGAGACGGGCCGCGTGATGCAGTTCCTTCTCGCCTTCCTCGCGCAGACAAGTGCGCAGCGCGGCGTGATGTGGTGGGCCGCGCATCATCGCTACCATCACCTCCACTCGGATGACCCGACCGATCGCCACTCGCCCACGCAGCAAGGCTTTTTGGAGAGCCACATGGGCTGGATCTTCCGCAAGGATGTCGACGCGACGGACTTTGATCGCGTGAAAGATCTCGCGAAGAACCCCGAGCTCATCTGGCTCGATCGCCACTGGCTCGTGCCGCCGATCCTCCTCGCGGTTGCCTGCCTCACCTTCTTCGGCCCGAGTGGCCTTGTGATCGGCTTCTTCCTCTCCACCTGCCTCACCTGGCACGGCACCTACACGATCAACAGCCTCTCGCATGTCTTTGGCAAGCGTCGCTTTGAGACGAAGGACACAAGCCGCAACAACCCCGTGCTCGCGCTCATCACGCTGGGTGAGGGCTGGCACAACAACCATCACCACTACATGAACGCGGCCCGCTGCGGCTTCTATCCGCACGAGATCGACCTCACCTACCTCGGGCTCTGCGGCCTCGAGAAGCTGGGCCTTGTGTGGGGCATGAAGAAGGTCCCCGCGCGCATCCTGGAAGAGGGCAGGGCGCGGGATGCGCAGGCGCTACATGCGAAATAGCTGATCGACGATCGGCTGCGTCACCTCGGCGAAGGTGAGCACCTGCGTGCCGTGATGGGAGCGCATCAGCTCCTCCGCATGGGCGCGGGTGTCGACGGGGACGAGGTCGTGGCCCATCGGTCCGTCGATGTCGGTGCCCATCACGAACGAGAGCTCCGCCGCGGGGCGCTGCGCGCGTGAGAGGTGCTCGGTGCACCAGGGCGCGCGCGCATCGGCATGCTGCCCAAGCCAACGAAACATGCACTTGGGCGCGTCGAACATGACCGCGTGGCCGTTCGCCTCCGTGGCGCCTGAGGAGAAGGCATCGCCGCGCGTGACCCGCATCCCGCACCCTGCACAGCGGGCGCTTGAGGTCTGCGCAGCGGCTTCATCGGAGGCGCCTTGGCATCCGACCCACGCGAGGGCGGTGCAGCCGATGGCCAGGAAGGTGCGACGCGAGGAGTGCTTGTGCATGCGTGAGGGATAGCGCCTGCAGTGCGCGGGTCGATGTGCAGGTCTGCGTCAAATCGTCGCGGCCCAGGCGAGTGTCATATCAAAATAATAGACCAATCGTGTTGCGGCGGCAGCGCGGCGTGACCGCTAAGCCCGCTCTGGCGCATCGACGAGGCACACCGCCGTGCGATGCTCCGCCTCGATGCATGAGCATGCGAGCAACGGACCTCAAGGCGCGTTCTGGTTCACCTCGTCCCGTCGCGTGAGCCTAATCGCCGCATTTCTATTTGGCCTCGCGCTCGCCTCGGCCTCGGTTGCGCATGCGCAGGAAGAAGACGCGGTGGAGGACCGCTACCAGACTTGGCTGGCGCTCTTCGCGCACGGCCCCCTCTATCAAGAGCTCTGGCTCTGGGTGGATGTACAGCCGCGCTTCTTCGAGGGCTTCGAGCCCGCCGCTGCGCTCGTTCGGCCTGGGCTCAGCTGGCATGCGATGGCGCCACTCTGGCTGAGCGCCGGCTACGCGTGGACACCCTCGTGGCGCCAGCCTCCTGAGCCACGGAGCTGGGGCCAGCTCCTCTTCACCGATGAGCATCGCATCTGGGAGCAGGCCCTTCTGGTGCTGACGCACGAGCCGAGCGGCATCGCCGGTCAGATACGCGTCCGTGCAGAACAGCGCTTCCGCAGTGGTGACGTGGGCTTTCGCCTTCGCGTCTTCCTCCGGCTCTCCGTGCCGCTCGTCCAAGATCGCTCGCTCTACTTCGTGCTCTGGGATGAGTTCTTCACCCCGCTCAACGACACGAGCTGGGGCCAGCGGGCGGGGTTCGATCAGAACCGTGTGTTCGTCGGGCTCGGCTGGCAGGCCGTCCCCGGCATGCTGCGTCTTGAGTTCGGTGCAGCCAGCCAGTGGATTGTGCGCGAGGGGCGCGACACCGCGAATACGATTGGGGCGATCAACGCTTTCGTCACCTGGCGCTAGACCGCGTGTTCCGCGCCGCAGCTCCAACGAGAAGAGCCCCACGGATCTCTCCGCAGGGCTCACTCTGGCAAAAATGACCGGGGTCAGTTTTTGTAGATCGCCATCACGTCGTTCAGGAGCTTGATGGCCTCTGGCTCGGGGCGCTGGAATGCGTTGCGTCCCATGATCGAACCGAAGCCGCCGCCGGCTGCGATGCCGCGGATCTCTTCGAGCACCT
>JBILQT010000580.1:0-2774 GCA_044373065.1 Sandaracinaceae bacterium | reverse complement strand
CGGATGGTCGTCTCACGCGCGACTTCCGTGCCACGCAAGGTGGAGCGCAGGGCGCCCACACGGGAGGGCTCGAGCACGAAGAAATGCCGCTCGCCCTGATGCTGCTCTGCCCAGGCCACAAGCTCGAGCGTGTCCAGATCCTCGAAGATGTAGCAAGCGTTGCCCGTGTAGAAGTTCTCGCCCTTCCAGTTGAGCTGCCAGGCCACGAGGCGCTCATCGGCACTCACACGGTTCTCGTAGTAGCGCTCGAAGAGGCCGCGCTGACCCCAATGCGGTGCGAGGTCGACGAGGTAGTAGTCGAGGCTCCAGAGGGCGAAGAAGAAGGCCGTGCCGAGCAAGGCACGCATGGCCGTCGCGCGGAAGGTCGCGATGGTGGCGATGCCGATGGAGACACCTGCTGTAACCGCAAAGCCGGTGAGGATCGGGCGGTAGTCGAGCTGCTCAGGCCAGGTGCGCTCGTAGTTGTAACAAAAGAGATGGATGAGCCGCTCGAAGCCGAAGGGATGGTTCTCGCTCGTGACCCAGGCGAGGTCGCGGCCGACCAGGCCGATGATCGCCACCGAGGCCACCAGGCCGACGCTCGCGGCGGGCAGAGCTGGCATGCCAAACGCGGTGGTCATCGCGACAGGCGAGGCCTCAGAGAAGGCGGGTGCCTCACCACGCTCGGGCTGAAGCGCGCGCCATGCAGCACCAATGAGCACAACGGAGAGTGCAATTCCCATATAGCAATAGGTTGCATTCTCTGGATGCTGCGTGACCCAATCGCGCAAGGCAGCGCCTGCCTCGATGCCCTCCGGCGCCACGCCGCGGAGGTTGCCCCAGAGGCCGCCCACACCGAGCACGGCGGGGATCGGTGCGACAAACGCGAGCGCAGTGCCGATCGCCTGCTTGCGGAAGTTCGTCGTGACCTGCGCCCAGAGCGGCTCGATCGCGAGGCCCACCAAGATGCCTGCAGGAGGCACGGCCGGGAAAATGTAGTGGTGGAACTTCGTCGTCATCGCCGAGAAGAGAACGAAGGCGCTTGTGCCCCAGAGGCCCACGAGCATCGCGACATCGGCCTTCACCATGTCTTCGCGGCTGCTGTCCTTGCGGCGCTGGTAGAAGGCCCAGGCGCCGATCGCCAAGGGTGCAAGGGCGACCCAGGGGAAGAGCCCAAAGCCGAGCTGCTCGAAGAAGTACTGCACCGAGCCCGTGTCACCGTGCACACCGGCCGTGAGGCGGTTGATGTGATCGTGGATGAGCAGGCGATCGGTGAACGCCGTGCCGTGGCGCATGTACATCGCGACGTACCAAGGCATCGCGACAACGAGGATGACGAGGATGCCCTGCGCGACGCGGAAGGTGCCGTCGAGAAGGAGCGACCAGCGCTTGCTGCCAAGGAGGAAGAAGAGCGCGATGAGGCCTGGCAGGGCGAAGCCCGGGATGCCCTTGGCCATGAACGAGAGGGCCGCGAAGATGTAGAAGCCGATCATCGCGAAGGGCTGTGCGCGCCGCTCTTTGCGCATCGTGAACAGCAGCGTGAAGAGGCCTGCGAGCCAGTAGAGGCCCTGCGTGAAGGGCTGTGCGCCGATGCCCTCGAAGGCCGGTGCCACCTCGCGAAGCTCAGGCTGACCGGGGTTGCCTGCGTTGCCGCCGCCCGAGCCGAACCAGAACATGTCGCGGTGCCAGGCGAAGCCGCCCTCCACGAGCGTCACGTTGCGCGTCATCAGGTAGAGCGCCTGCGGAAGCACAAGCACCACAAGGCCACCGAGCACCAGGTGCTTCACCGTCACCACCACATTGCCGATGCGCACGCCGCGCGCGAGACGCGCTGGGTCTTCGCTGATCGCGATGATCATGAAGCACATGGCGATCGTCATCGTGGAGACGAAGGGCATGTCGGTAATCGACTGATGCGAGAGCATGAAGAAGTGCGGCATCGTCACAAGGACCATCGCCGCGAGCGCTCCAGCGCGCTTCCCGAAGGCGCGTGAGATCGACACGTAGACCGCGCAGATCGCGGACGTCGAGAGCATGAAGTGCGGGAAGCGGACGGCCCACTCGGGATGCGCGAGGTCGGGCGTCGGCGAGAGCATTTGGTCGGGCAGGTAGTGCACGCCGAGCGCGCCCATCGAGAGCGCCTCGCTCCAGAAGATGAAGATGGGCTTGGAGAAGAACCACTCCTCGTGCGCCCACCAGAGGCTGATCCAATCGTCCCTCGTGAGGATCTCGCGGGCGACCTCGCCGTAGTGCGTCTCCCATGGGTCGACGAGGCCGAAGGCGCCGAGAAAGGGCAGGATGATCGCGCAGGCGAAGACAAAGACGAGGAGGCCTGGACGACGAATCGCGGCGGGAAGTTGAATCGCAAGGGCTGCGATCAGCACCCAGGGGAGCGCCTCCCAGGTGCCGAAGATCGCACCGAGGCACGCGACGGCAAAGCCGACGGGAAGCGTGACCACCGGCGTGATGACGAAGGGCTCGCTTGCGCTCGACTTGCCCACGGCGGAGGCGATCGGCCCAAGCCATGTCTCACGCCAAGGCCGCGCGAGGCTCAGCTCCTCGGCACTCGGGGAGAAGAGGCCGAGCATGTCGAGCAGGCCAAGCGCGACGACGAAATTCAGCAGGATGCCCCAGAGCGGGCCACGCGGAATTTGCTCCTCCATCGCCATGATCGCGAAGAGCGGAATGAGGCCTGCGGCGAGGATGATGCCGCCACGCACAAGGTGCCGCTTGCTGCCCTTCGGCGCCGACGTCTTGGTCTTGGTCTCAGTCGCAGTCTCGGTCGCAGACGCAGT
>JBILQT010000579.1:0-2775 GCA_044373065.1 Sandaracinaceae bacterium | reverse complement strand
GCGAAGTGCTCGGCGGCGAGACACTGCGGAAAGAGGCGCAGAAGCAAGCCGCCGAAGAAGGCGGAACTGAGCTGGAGGAGTTGTTCCTCAGCATGGCGAAGCGTGGGCGACAGTCGAACCTGAGCTTCTTCGCGTTCACCGCCACACCCAAGGCCAAGACGCTCGCGTTCTTCACGCGGAATGGCAACGCGGCGCATCGCTACACGATGCGTCAGGCCATGGAGGAGGGGTTCATCTTCGACGTGCTGAAGAGCTACACGACGTACGCGACGTACTACCGGCTCTTGAAGTCATGCCAGGACGACCCGAATGTGGAGCGCAAGAAGGCAGCCCGCGCTCTGGCTCGCTTTCTCAAGCTCCATCCGCACAACATCGCCCAGAAGACGGAGGTGATGGTCGAGCACTTCCATGCCGTGACGCGCCACAAGATTGGCGGTCGGGCCAAGGCGATGGTGGTGACCGGCTCGCGACTGGAAGCTGTCCGCTACAAAGAGAAGTTCGACAGCTACATCAAGAGCAAGGGCTATCCGATCAAGTCGCTCGTCGCGTTCTCGGGTGCGGTACCGGACGACAAGCTGCCCGATGTCTCCTACACCGAAGAAGCCATGAACGGTGGCCTGCGCGAGAAGGAGCTACCCGAGCGCTTCGCCTCGCCCGAGTACCAGGTGCTCCTTGTCGCAGAGAAGTACCAGACCGGCTTCGACCAGCCGCTCCTGCACACGATGTTCGTCGACAAGCGCCTCGCGGGCATCCAGGCGGTGCAGACGCTCTCGCGCTTGAACCGGATCCACCCACTGAAGGAGGACACGTTCGTTCTCGACTTCGTGAATGACCGCGACGAGATCCGTGAGGCCTTCAAGACGTACTACGAGGGCGCCGAACTTGGTCAGCAGGTGGATCCGTCACGCCTCTACGCGATCAAGGGTGAACTCGACGCGCCTGGCATCTACCTCGCGGAGGAAGTCACACGGTTCTGCGACGTGTACTTCAAGCCAAAGCAGAAGCAGAGCGCGCTCGATCACCAGGCGATCAACGCGGCGCTCGACCCGGCCTTGTCTCGGTTCAAAGCCCGTGTTGCGGTCGAGCCGGACGAGGTCGAGCTGTGGCGAGGCAAGCTGCAGGCATTTCAGAACCTGTACAGCTTCCTGAGCCAGGTGATGCCCTACCAGGATTCGGACTTGGAGCGCCTCTACGTCTTCTTGCGCCACCTCGCGACCAAGCTTCCTCGCCGCGCCGCGGGTGCGGGCTACCAGTTCGATGATGAAGTTCAGCTTGAGTACTACCGACTTCAGAAGATCAGCGAGGGGTCGATCGCGCTCAAAGATGGTGAGGCGCGGAAGCTCGATGGACCGTCCGAGGTGGGCAGCGGTCTGGTGCGTGAGCAGCCGGTTCCTCTCTCGCAGCTCATCGACGTGGTGAACGAGCGCTTTGGCACCGACTTCAACCAGGGCGACCAGCTCTTCTTTGATCAGATTGTCGAGGCCGCGATGGGTGACGACGGCCTCCGTCGCGCAGCCGCCGTGAACCCTGGCGACAAGTTCGAACTCTTGTTCAAGAACGTGCTGGAGAAGCTCTTTGTGGACCGCATGGACCAGAACGAAGACATCTTCGTGCGCTTCATGAACGACACGCCGTTTCAGAAAGTCGTCACGAGCTGGATGGCGGAGGAGGCCTACCGGCGGCTTCGCGTCTCCGATGCGACACCACCAGAACCAGCGCGTCCGAAGCTGCGCTTGGTGGCTGGGGCAGCAAGCGACCGATACGTGAAGTGCCTCCCGCTTGTGCCGCTCCAGGCAGCGGCTGGGGCATTCGGCGATCCGCAGCACGTCGTCGATGGCGACTTCGCGTGGGTCGAGTTGGATGGCAACCCTCGCTTGCGACAGGGCATGTTCGTGGCGCAGGTCGTCGGACGCTCCATGGAGCCCAGCATCGCGGACGGCGCGTACTGTCTCTTCTCAGCGCCGGTCACGGGCTCCCGCCAAGGGCGCACGGTGCTCGTTCAGCTTCGCAACGCGATGGATCCCGAGACGGGGCACCGCTATACGGTGAAGCGCTACGAGAGCGAAAAGGCTCACGCTGGCGATTCGTGGCGACACACGAAGATCACGCTGAAGCCGACCAATCCAGCGTACGCACCGATCGTCCTTCAGGACGTTGAGGAAGACGCCGTCCAAGTGGTCGCCGAATTCGTCGCGGTGCTTTCGCTGACGCCGCCGACCGCGATCGCCGACTAGAGCCTTCCAGAGGGTCGCAGAGGTCCGTCGAGACCACTGTGACTGCGACGGAGTCTGCACCCGCGACGGAGTCCGCGGCCCGCGCTTCACGCGTTCCGATATCGTACGCACGAAGCTCATGATTCGAACCGTCCCCATCGCCACGCTCCGCATCGGCGACATCCTCCCCGTCCAGTGCGCGGGCGAAGTCCGCTTCGCGGTTGGCGATGACGGACGCCAATGGGTTGCGAAGCGAAGCAGCGGGGCGACATCGTTGCCGAGTCGTGCGCGTGGCTGCTCGCGCAAGAACTCGCCGTGCCTGTCGTCGACGATGTGCGTGTGGCCTCGGACGAGGATGGCCTTTGGTGGCTCGGTTCGTACGCCGCAAACGCGCAGCACTTCGCCGCTTCGCATGCAGCCACACAGGCCAATGCGCTCGGCGCGTTGTTCGCGCTTGATGCCTTGTTGGGCAACGAGGACAGGCATGCGCGCAACATCCTCGTCGCGCAGCGACGCGCGAGAACAAGCATCGTCGCGATCGACTTTGCAGGGAGTTGGTGCA
>JBILQT010000578.1:0-2796 GCA_044373065.1 Sandaracinaceae bacterium | reverse complement strand
AACACGGATGCGCGACTGGTGCCTCTGCGAGAGCTTGCGGTGCGCCTCTTGGCGGCGTTGCCCGAGCCGGAAGTCACCGGGAACCTCATTGCGATCTGCGAGGAGCCCGCGACGACGGCCTCGGTGCGTCGTGAGGCCTGTCGTGTGCTCGCGACGCGGACCTCCGGAAATGACCAAGTGCTGCATGCGCTCGAGCAACACGCCTCGTTCTTGCGCGGCATCCACGCGCCTCCTGTGGGTGCACTCGCACAGGCCTCGCTCGCGATGAACGAGAGACGCGCAGTCCCTTTGCTTTTGGCGCATTTGCGTGACCCTGAGACGGCCGCAGCAGACATCGCCCCACTTGCACGCGCCCTCGGATCATTTGGTGAGTCGAGTGCTGCCGAGCCCCTCGCCGACTTCATTCGGCTCTATCACGCAGAGACCGTTGAAGCGGGCTTGAACGAGGGCTTGCTCGCCTCGCTTACGGCCTATCGAACCCTGCTCGGGCCCACCTCGCGCGAGTTTCTCGATGAGATGGTGAGCGATGCGCTGACGCCTTCTACGATTCGCGATGCAGCACAGGCGGAGCTCGCTGCGCTTGATGCGCCGCAGGTCGAGGCCACGGCCACGACGGAGGAAGCGCCCGCTGCGGACATGACGCTCACGGAGGCGGATGATCCGCGCCCGCCGACACTCACACCGCAGCTTGTGAATCGCATTCTCGATGATGCGCGCCCCGAGCTGGAGGCCTGCCTGCGCACGCCGCGTCGCGTGGTCGACTTGGTGCGCATCGTCATGGTCGCGGAGCCGACCGGCAATGTGCTGATGGTCACGACGACACCGACCGAGGCGCAGGCCTGCGTGGAGCCGATCGTCCGTGCGCATACGTACCCAGCGACGCGTGCACGCGGACGCCAAACCGTGACGGTCGAAGTGCGTCGCTGATGGTGAAGCTCGCGCGTGCGGTACCGAAGGAGCGCGTGCTCGGTGTGGACCCGGGCTCGCGTCGCCTCGGCTGGGGCGTCATCGAGCGCGAGGGCTTGAAGCTGCGTGCGGTCGCGGCGGGCGTGCTGAAGCTCGATGCGGATGTGGCGCTCGAGTTACGCCTCAAAGAGATTCACGAAGCCTTAACGACGCTCTGCGAGAGCTACGCGATCGATGCGATGGCCGTGGAAGACATCTTCTACGCAAAGTTCCCCAACGCTGCGATCAAGCTCGGCCATGTGCGCGGCGTGGTGTTGCTCGTGGGCGCGCAGCAGGACGTGCCGGTGAGCTCGTATCCGCCTTCGATCGTGAAGAAGACGCTCGCCGGTCGCGGTGCGGCGGAGAAGGTGCAGGTCGCGCGCCTGGTGGCTGCGAGTCTCAAGCTCGCGAAGCTGCCGCCCGCCGATGCGGCCGATGCCCTCGCAATCGCGATGACGCATTGCGCGCGTGCCTTCTACGCCACGCCGCGCTGACACGCGAAACGCGACGCGCATCGCATCGATCGGCTACCGTCCTCTCGCTTGATTCTGGACGCCCCCAAGACTGCCAACTCGATTCGTTCCCACCGCTTCCAAGCGGGGCTCTGGGTGGGCGCTTCGTTGCTCGTCGGGCTCTTTGCAGTCGTTGGGCTCGCGCTCGTTTTGGTGGGCCTGGTGAACCCGGAGTCGCCACCGCTCGTACCGACCGACTACGTGCTCTACCCGTGCTGCTTTGTCTTCGCGGTGATCTTGCCAGGAGGCTCTGCCGCGCTCTCGGCACTGCAAGCGATGCGCGAGGTTCGGCGCGCGGATGCGCAGGCGGCCATGCTCTCGTGCATGCGACCCGATGGGACGTTTGATCGCGAGGAGCACACAAGGCTCATCGGCAAAGCGCGCTCCGATCAGGCGTACATCGATGCGCTTGCGCGAGGCACGTTGCGCATGGACGCGAAGCCCAGTGTGCGTGAGGCATCGCAGCCTTTTCAGATTCCCCAGACTGCGGGCCTGGGTCATCCGGGCGCGTCGCCGCATGGGCCCACGATGCACAGCCCGGCGCATGCCCCGCTGATGCCGCACTCACCCGCGCCGATGCCGCACTCACCCGCGCCGATATCGCACTCACCCGCGCCGATGTCGCACTCACCCGCGCCGATGTCGCACTCACCCACGCCGATGTCGCACGCGCCGAGCCCCATGGCACACACGGCCGCCGCGTTCGCGCAGACTTCCTACGCACCGACGCCGCAGCCACCGCAGCCATCCGTGCGACCCGTGACAGGGCCGATGTCGCACGCTCCCTCGCCGCGCCCGGATGCGTTCCCGGCGACCTCGGGGCCACCGCCGGAGGTGACGATGCGTCCCGCGGAGCGCGCCTCGGCCGAGCAGCTTGTGGGGCGGACCCTGAAGCAGACGTACTTTGTGGAGGCGCTTCTCGCGGCAGGCGGCATGGGCTGCGTCTACACCGCGCGTCATGTGCGCACGGGTCGTCGCTATGCGGTGAAGACCTTGCTCCCGGATGAGCGCATCTCGGTCGAGTCGCTGCAGCGCTTTGAGCGTGAGGCGCGCACTGCAAGCTCGCTTGGGCACGCAGGCATCGTGCAGGTGCACGACTTCGAGCTTGAGTCTGACCCACGCTACCTCGTGATGGATCTGCTCGTGGGTGAGACGCTTGAGCATCGCCTGGCCCGCATCGGTCGACTGCAATGGGGCGAGGTGAAGAAGCTCGCGCTGGAGGTCGCTGAGGCGCTTCATGCCGCGCACACGGCGGGCGTTCTTCATCGCGACCTCAAGCCCTCCAACGTGTTCCTCGCGACGCGTGAGGGCCTCGGAGAGCGCGCTATCCTTCTCGACT
>JBILQT010000022.1:0-47702 GCA_044373065.1 Sandaracinaceae bacterium | reverse complement strand
GCGCCCGAACGCCGACGAGGAGCTCTTATGCCCGATAGTTCGCGACAAGCGCGCGAGTGAGTCAGCGGCAGTACGTGCGACCCGGATGCGGCTGTGTCGTCCAGGTCTCGCGCCAATCCAGGAACGTACGCACGGACGCATGCATCGGGGGTGCGTTCTCGCGAACCTCGGCCTCCGTCACGATGCGACTGCGCCTTCGACGCGGACGTTGCTCCATCACTGCATCGACGCCTGCTTCGTCGAGCTGCGCATTGCGCCACGGGTACATCGGATTGCCATCCGCGCAGCCAGCGCCGATGTCGTCGGCGGAGCAGAAGAAGCGGATGTGAATGTGATCGTCGTGCGCGTAGCTCGGCTGGCAGGTGATCTCCTCGAAGCGACGAATCACAGCGCGCGGAGCACGTCTGCGCTGCGCCTCCTGAAGCAAGAGCGTGCGTAGGTGCTCCACGATGAACATGCGCTGCACACTGTTGTCGCGGGGTGTCAGCAGCGCCTCGATGAAGCGCCAGGTGCGCGAGAGATCGATGCGGAGTGGAACGTCATCGCTCGGGTCGAGCAGATCGCGGTAGTCGGTGCCCTCGCCGTTGGGGTCGATCGGCGCGCCCACGGAGGCAATCGGATGGCCTTGGGGGTCGGTGAGATAGAAGAGGACGTCGACATCGCGACCTGCCTGATGTGAGCCGTGATGATCGATGGGGCCGCCCTCGCGAAACCCGATGTCGTTGACCACCAGCGTTCCGCCGGGCTCGGACTCATCCACCACGCGCGCGGCCTCGACCAGTGCGTCCACGAGCTCGGCCGTGCCGTAGAACGCCGTCGCGTTGGTGCGACGCGGGTTACTCAGGAAGCCTGGCGTCCGCTCGGGCAAGGCGACGCCTCCGCGCAGTGAGCCACTGCTGGGCCCTCCGATCGATGTCGATGCGCTCGGGTTTGTACGCACGTAGTTCGTGAACGTGGGTGCCGCATCGAGAGGCGCATCGGGCTCACCCGCATCCACGCCCGCATCGTCCGCAGGCGCTTCTTGAGGCGCAGGGGCCAGGGGCTCTGGCGAGGACACCCGCACAGGCTCGGCAGGCTGCACATGCGTGGACTCGGATGACGACCCACAAGACGCGACGCTTGTCAACAGGGAGGCAGCGACGAGGATTCTTGAGGCGGTGGCGCGCATGGCGCGAGAACACTTCCAAAGGTTCAGCAAAGTCCAGAAAGCGGATTTCCTTGAGACTTCGGCAAGTTGGCACTCCTGCAAAGTGTAATGTGCCACTTGACACAACGCAGAAACCGCGCAGGATAGCAGCATGGCCCGACATGCTTCCGTCGCGATGATCACTGGCGCTGTCCTCGTCCGGCTCGCGCCCAAGCGGCTTGAGCCACACATCGAGCAAGCGCAGCGCGACTTCGAAGCCGTGGTCGGCCCGATGCTCAACGAGCGCCAACCCTCCTTCTCCACACACGAGTCGCCCCTGCCAAAGCCGCAGCGCCTTCGTGAGGTCGACCCGCTCTTGGAGCTGCTCCCGACCTCGCTCGCGGCCCGCTACCTCGCACTCCGCCGTGATGTGGCGATGGTCTCGCGCGAGCTGCGTGGTGAGCGAGTGCCCGTCGCGCACGTGAGCAAACCTCGCGCTTCCACGCGCTATGCAAGCCCGCTTCAACACACGTGCCGCGTGCGCGTTCGCAAGGTCACGCACGAGACAGAGCTTGCGCGCACGTTCGAGCTTGAAGAGGCGGGCGGCGCGACGCTTCCATTCAGCGCGGGGCAGTTCCTCACCGTGAGCCGCGAGGTCGATGGCGTGATGCTTCGGCGCGCCTACTCCATCTCGTCCACGCCGAGTTCAGGGGTGCTCTCGATCACCGTCAAGCGCATCGAGGGTGGCCGTGTCTCGACCTCCCTTGTGCGCGACCTTCGCGAGGGTGATTGGCTCGAGGTGACAGGCCCCTCTGGCTCCTTCTCCGCACAAGCCTCCACATCCGGAGCGCGCCAAGTGGTGCTCGTCGCAGGCGGCAGCGGCATCACTCCCATGCGGTCGATTGCGCATGCACTCTTGGAGCGCGAGCCGGAGACCCAGGTCGTGCTCGTGTACGGCAATCGCTCGAAGGAAGACACGCTCTTTCGCAACGAGTTCGAGGAGCTTGCGCGCGCGCATGCGGGGCGCTTCACGCTTCATCAGCTTCGTGAGGCCGGCGTCGCGACTGAGGGTGTGCAGCTTGGTCGGCCCGATGAAGACACCCTCGTGGCGCTCTTCCAAGCGCATGGGCTCGCACGCGCCAGCTTGGTGTTGAGCTGCGGCCCAAGGCCCATGATGGACGCACTTCGCGGCGCGCTTGGGCGCCTGCGCTTCGACCTTCAACACCTACGCGAAGAGCGCTTCGATCTCGGCCGCGGAGAAGAGCGTGATGACGCTGCGCTGCCGGCTGAAGCGAGTGTGGAGGTCATCCGTGAGGGCGTGTCGCGAACGTTCAACGTGATGCGCGGAAAGACCCTCCTTGAGTCTGCGACGGAGAGCAACGTCGCCCTTCCCTTCTCCTGTCAGCTCGGCGGATGTGGGGCCTGCAAGGTGCGTCTCGTCGAGGGCGAGGTCGCGATGGAGGAGCCCAACTGCCTAAGTGCATCGGAGCGTGCCGATGGCCTCGTGCTCACCTGCGTTGGGAGGCCGAAGGGACAAGTGAAGCTTGAGGTGCTTCGATGAGCGCGACACTTGAGCAAGGCAGTGAGCGCACCTCCGAGCGCGCGAGCGCGATGCCTCCTTCAAGTGCGCGCTTGAAGATGAAGGATGTCTGCGATGCGACGGGGCTGCCGCGTCAGGCAGTGCACTTCTACATTCAGCAAGGCCTTGTTCCGCCTGGCGAGAAGACGGGCCGCAACATGGCCTACTACACCGAGGCGCATGTCGAGCGGCTCAAGCTTGTGCGTCGCTTGCAGCACGAGCGCTTCTTGCCCCTCAAGGCGATCAAGGCGCTGCTCGATGATCAAGAGAGTCAGTTCAGCGCACCGCAGCGTGCGCATCTCTTGGAGATGAAGAGTCGCTTCACGAGCGATCAGCTCATCCGACATGACATCGCGCCAGAGCAGCGCATCGAGGCGAGTGAGGCGGCACGCGCGCGGAGCGTCTCGAAGCTCGACCTTGCGCGCATGATCGAGCTCGGCCTGCTCGGCGTCTCTGAGGACGCTGCGGGCAAGCGCTTCATCGCGGAGCGCGACACCTGGCTTCTCGACGCCTGGTCGGAGGTGCGCTCGCTCGAGGGCAGCGCGCTCTTGAACCTGCAGGTCGACGACATGCTGCTCATCCAAGAGGTCGTGCAGGAGCTCTTCAACCGCGAGTCGCTGCTGCTCGCGAGCCGGATGGATCACATCCCCGCAGACCAAGCGGCTGAGCTCATCGAGCGCGCCCTGCCGCTCATCCACGTTTTCCTCACGCGCTTTCACTTCGCGAAGATTCGCGACTTCTTCGGCTCGCTCGACTGAAGGTTTGTCGACGCGGTGCACGGCCATCATTCAACGGAGGTTCCTATGTTCGAACGCATTCAACACATCGTCCCAGCGCGTGTTCGCACGCAACTTGAGAGCTACGCCGATGCGACCTCCACGCTCTTTGAAGTGCGTGACCCACGCGTCCTCGCGGCGATTGGTCCGGCGGCTGTGCGTGGGACCATTCTCAAGCGCGGCAAGCAGGGCGTGCCCACCGAGATGCCTGCCTCGCATCGCGCGTACTTCGATTGGACTTACCCACACGACTCCGCGGAGATGGCCGACCTCTACGGTCGTGCGAAGCGCGGCCAGTGGGATGGCGACTCGCTTCCGTGGAACACCTCCGTCGACCCGCATGACAGCACGCGGCCCATCCTGCCCGACGACTTCCTCAGCTTCGAGAAGCTCCCGGCGAAGGGGATTCACCTCAACAAGCGTGAGCAAGGAGACCTTCGCCACAGCGTCGTCTCATGGATGCTCTCGCAGTTTCTCCACGGCGAGCAGGGCGCGCTCTTCGCGGCGGCACAGGTCACCGAGGCGGTGCAGTTCTTTGACGGCAAGCTCTACGGCGCGACGCAGGTGATGGATGAAGGCAGGCACGTCGAGGTCTTCCATCGCTACCTCGAAACGAAGATGAACAAGCTCTATCAGGTGAATGACAACCTCTTTGTCATCATCGATGCGCTGATGAGCGATGGCCGCTGGGACATGAAGTTTCTCGGCATGCAGATCATGGTCGAGGGCGTGGCCCTTGGGGCCTTCTCGACGCTCTACCGCGAGACACAAGAGCCGCTCCTGCGCGCGCTGCTGAAGAACGTGATCCAAGACGAGGCGCGTCACGTGCACTACGGCGTGGTCGCCTTGCGCGAGCACATCACCAAAGAGCTCTCCGAGCGTGAGCGTCGTGAGCGCGAAGACTGGGCCTTCGAGGTGGCGCTCCTCATGCGCAATCGCTTCCTCGCCTATGAGGTCTACGAGGAGTGGTTCGAGCACAAGATGACGCGTGCAGAGTGGCGCGACTTCATCCAGTCGAGCCCCGGCATGGAGCGCTTTCGGCACCTGATGTTCGGCCGCATGGTGCCGAACCTTCGCGAGATAGGCCTCCTCTCGAGTCGCATTCAGCCGCACTACGACAGGGTGGGCCTCTCGAAGTATTTCGGCGGAATCGCTGCGGATAAACTCACAGGCGATCAGATGATCCGCGACCTCGACGATGAGCGTGCGCTAAGCATCGCCGCAGAATGAGCGACGCCCTTGGACCACTGAAGACTCCCTTTGATGCGCTCGGCGGAGAGGCTGGCGTGCGCGCCATCTCCAAGTCGTTCTACGACGCGATGGAGCGGCTTGAGCCGGAACTCACGGAGCTGCATGCGCGCAACGGGAGTGGTCTGGTTCCGGAGCCGATGCGCGAGCGCTTCGCCCTCTTCTTCATCGGCTGGCTGGGTGGCCCACAGACATACGTCGAGCGGCATGGGCATCCGCGTCTGCGCATGCGCCATGGCCACGTGGCCATCAACGAAGCGATGCGTGATGCGTGGATGCGCGCGATGACGGTCGCGATGGAAGAGAACAACGTGACGGGCGAGCTTCGATCCTTCCTCGACCAGAAGCTCGGCGACCTCGCGACCTTCTTGCGCAATCAAGAAGGCTAAAGCGAAGGCTTGCCCACGCCTTGTTGCGTGGCAGATCCCGCCCCCCATGGCTTTGGAGCCCAAGACCGCAGAGCCGAAGACCGTAGAGCAACCGCTCGATGTGCTGCCGCGACGATTCGGGCAGTACCAGCTCTTCGATCACATCGGCCGTGGCGGCATGGCGAACATCTATCTCGCGCGCCTGGAGACGCAGCTGGGTGGCGACCGCCTGGTGGTGGTGAAGCTGATCCACGAGTCGTTCTCGAACGACGCGACCTTCGCCACGCAGTTCATCGATGAGGCGAAGCTCTGTGCGGGGCTGCGTCACGGCAACATCGCGCAGGTGGTCGACCTCGGGCGTTCGCCGGGTGAGAACCAGCTCTACATGGCGATGGAGTACGTCGAGGGCTTCGACCTTCACCAGCTCCTTCGCAAGCTTGCGCAGACCAAGATTGGCCTGCCTCCCGAGTTCGCATTTCACATCGTGCGCGAGGTGCTCGCGGCACTCGATTTCGCGCACCGAAGCACGAGCGATGCGGGCGAGGTGATGGGCATCGTGCATCGCGATGTGTCGCCCTCGAATGTGCTCCTCTCCTTTGAAGGCGAGGTGAAGCTCTGCGACTTCGGCATCGCGAAAGCCTTTGCGCGCGTGGGTGAATTGAAGGGCGATGCGGAGACCGAGGAGTCTACCGATCAGCCTGAGCGCATCGTCGGCAAGAGCGCGTACATGTCGCCTGAGCAAGCGTGGGGGCAGACCCTCGATGCGCGCTCGGATGTCTTCGCGGCGGGCATCTTGCTCTGGGAGATGTGCGCAGGTCGGCGGCTCTATCGCGGGACGGAAGCCGAGATGCTGGAGCTCGCGCGCCACGCGAGCATTCCGCGCCTTCCCGATCGTGGATTGCCTGGCCAGGAGGTGCTCCAAGCGCTGATCGACCGCGCGCTTCACAGCGACCGTGAGATGCGTTTTGCCTCGGCGCACGAGATGCTCGAGGCCCTCGACGGCTACCTCGTGGGGCAGCGTCTCTTCTCCTCGCAGCTTCGCTTTGCGGCCTTCCTCACGGACCACTTCAGCGCCGATGTGATCGTGCATCGACGCGAGAAGGAGCGTGCAGCGCGCGCACTTGCGATGGGCCCGGCCGCAACGTTTCGTCCGCTCTTTGACCCGGATGAGGCCGACGACGACGCCATCGAGGTCGCCTCGCGCGCGGACATGCAGCTGCCTGAATTGCCCTCCTCGCGCGAGAGCGAGAGCGTGGAGACGACGACTTCCACGGACGCGCTGTCCCTGCACGCGAGCGCGACGATTCCGTTGGGGGCGCTCTCCGAGAGCGATGCGGATGAGGTGATCCGGAGCGCCGCGACGACAGCGCAGGCGACAGCGGTGAAGGAAGACTCCGCCCCCACGACCGAGGAGGCGCTTCCAAGCGTGACGCAGGCGGTGGAGGCCTCGCCTGGGAAGCCCACGGGTGCGCGGTCGTTCGCATGGACGCTCGTCGCGCTCGGCCTGGTCGCAGTGGGCGTGGCCATCTGGCTGCTCCAGCGCTGACGGCCGGCGGTAGACACTTCCAGCGCCTCGCGCGTCCACAGGTCATGCGTCGCACCACGCTTCTCGCAACGACCTTCACCGCGTTGTTGGCCTCGCCCGCAGTCGCCCAGGCCCAGGAGCGCATGTGCGCCGACGTCGCCCTTCAGTTCGCACGGCCGGCCGTGGCGGAGTGGACGTACTGGCTCGGTGCGGGCGGCGGCTGGGGCGCGCTCGGCCACCTCAACGAGCGCGCCGTCGCAGACCTCCGCCTCGGCGGCGGTGTTGATTTCTCCATCGCGCGCATGGGCTCCGAGCGGCAGTACGGCGGCCCTGTGGAGGTGCGCTTGGGGCCTTGGGTGCAGGCTGCAACGCACCTCGATGATGTGGTGCTCGAGGGCGGCGCGATGCTTGATGTGGGGCAGACCTCGCATGCGCGCTGGGGCACGTTTGGCCTCCGCGTGGGCGTTGGAGCCCAGGGGCTCGATGCTCGCGGCTTTCGTCTCGCAGGCTCGGTGACGCTGACCTACGGCGTACGCTGGGCACCCGAGCGCTACAGCATGGGCGGTGGCTGTGTGGAGGCCGATGGTGTGCGTGAAGAAGACCCGGGAAGGCCCACGCAAGACCACGGCTTCGTCAGTGGCATTCGACTCTTCGGCACGGCGCGCGTCGATGCCGATGAGGTCTATTCGCTCGTCTTTGGCGTCGAGTTCGAGCCGACGTTTTTCTTCCCGCCGTATGGGAATGATCTGCGGTGGATCGGGGCGCGTTAGGCAGGCTACGGGCAGGTCGCGCCGAGCGCTTCGAGCGCATCGCGCACCTCGGTGATCGCGGGGTGATCGGGCACGAGGCGACAGAAGCGCTGGTAGTCGCGGATGGCCTCAGCACTCTCGCCAAGGCGCGCCAGACAATCGCCACGTCGACGCAGCATCGCGGCGCTCGCTTGGTCGTGCATCGCATCGTTCAGGATGTCGACGCAGTGCTGCGGGTCGCCTGCGCGGAGGGCACGTGTGGCTTGCGAGAGCGGGTCCATCGCGGGCGGTGGGTCGGGCTCTGTGACGAGATCGGTGATGCGATCGAGCGTCCCCACGGGGTCGAGTGGGTCGACGAGCACGTCGCCGTTGCCAGGATCACTGCCGTTGCCCGGATCACTGCCGCCAGGGCTGCCTCCGGTGCGGCGTCGATCACGGCGCGGCGGTTCTTCCACGCCGAGCGGGAGCGGCGCGTCGTCCGTCGGCGCATCGAGCGGTGCGTCCTCTGGGATGCCTGCGTCGCTGCCCGTGACGGCCTCGGTACCGCGCGGCGGCGGAGGCGGCTGTGAGTGCGTCTCGCGCAGCTGGAGAATCGCAATCACGGCGAGCGCGGTGAGCACGCCTGCGAGGAGGCCGGCCACAAGGAGACCTGCCCAGAACCAACGTGAGGGCGGTGCCTCGGGCGGTACCGAGACCTGTGGCGTCTGCTGCAGCGGAGGCTCGTAGGGCGCGCGGCTCTCACGCATCGGCGGCAGGTACGAGGGCGCGCGCGAGGGCTCGCGCACAGGCTCCGGCACATACGGGACGGGCTCAGGAGCTTGCGGTGGCAGCGAGAACGAGGTCTGCGGGATCTGCGGCTTGGCCACGGCGAAGGGATGGCCCTCTGCGGTGATGACGCTCTGGGCAGCCTCCGGCAGAGGTTCATCGGCCGGCGCGGGCTCGGTGAAGGCAGGCATCTGCGTGAAGGTGCCTGGGCGCATCGCGCCGACCGAGGGCTCATCGGCATCGAAGTCCGAGAGGAGCACGACGCGCCCATCCACATCGAGCGAGCGCACGCTTCCCATCGCACGCGTTGGCAGCCCTTTGACCGCGTGGAACGCGACGCCCTCCCCTACGCCCGCGGCACTCAAGAAGGCCTCGGCGAGCAGGAGCGCGGAGGCAAAGCGCGCATCGCGCGAGCGGGCCATCGCGCGCATCACGACCGCCTCCACATCCATCGTGAGCTGCGGCTTCACCGTGCGCAGCGGCGCGACCTTGCCGTGCAGAATCGAGATGATGAGGTCGGTTGGTGAGGTCGCGAGGAAGGGCGGTGTGCCTGCGAGCGCCTCGTAGAGAATCACGCCGAGTGCGTACACATCGACGCGCGCGTCGACCTCATCCTCGGCGCCGAGTTGCTCGGGCGACATGTAGCGCGGCGTGCCGAGCACCTGGCCCTCGGCCGTCAGCTTCTCGCCGTACCAGACCTTCGAGATGCCGAAGTCGAGGAGCTTCACGCGGAGCGCGCCCTCACGACCGCTCGCGCGATCGGGCACGAGAAAGACGTTGTCGGGCTTGAGGTCGCGATGAACGACGTTCTTCGCATGCGCAGCCTCAAGGCCTGCCGCGACACCCGCAACAATCGGCGCGAGCTCCATCGGCGTCATCACGCCGCGCTTCATCCGCGTGCCGAGCGTCTCGCCCTCCAAGAGCTCCATCACGAGGAAGACGCCGCCATCGATCTCGTACGCGCCCTCCACACCGACGAGCGAGGGATGACGCAGGGCCGAGAGCACCTCGCCCTCGCGCTTCAAGCGCTGCACGGCCTCGCGGCTGTGGGCGTACTGACCGCGGAGAATCTTCACCGCCACATCGCGGTCGGTCGCGAGGTCGCGCGCGCGGAAGACCTCGGCCATGCCGCCTGTGCCGAGTGAGCCGTCCAGGCGGTAGCGGCCAATGAGAACAGTCCCGAAGGCAGCAGCGGACTCTGCGCTCGGTGCGGGCAGTCTGTCCGCGCGTTCGTTCATCAGAGGGCGAGAGTCAGCGCAACGGTGCGGGCACGTCAATCGCTGCGTGGCGCGAATCGCTTGTGGCCCCGCGCGCCTCGTTGGAAGCTCCGCGCATGCGTACCTTGGCCGCCACGGCCTGCTTCACCCTCGCTGCCTCTTTCTTCGTCGCGTGCTCGCCCAACCTTGGAGAGGGCCGCGTCCTCTGCGCCTCAAGCGCACCGGCTTGTCCCGACGGCTATTCCTGCGTGAACGGTCGCTGCTACCGCGGGGCGCCGGATGCGGGGGAGCGCGATGCGCCGAGCGATGCCGGTGTGGATGCTGCCGTCGATGCCCCGCGCCTTGAGCTGTGCACGCCAAGTGCGGCTGGTGCGTTGCCCGTGGATGAAGATGGCGATGGGCGCGTGGACGAGGGCTGCGGCCTCCAGGTCGACATCGTGCACCCCATCACCGACGCGGTCGTTGCCCGGAGTGCGCTGACCTTTCCTCGCCTCTCGAGCGACGGGCGCACGCTCACGTACTGTCGGTCCCAGGACGGCGTGCGCGAGATCATGGAGGCGACGCGGCGCAGCCTCACGGAGCGGTTTGGCCCTGCAGCCCCGCGGACGTTGGACCCCGTGACGCCCAACCCGTGTGCCGCGCAGCGACACGGTGAAGATCTCTACTACGAGGCAACCCCGAGCACGGGTGCGCGTGTGCAGCGCATCTACCGAGAGCGCGCGGAGAGCACCTCCGTGGTGAACGTGGCGGAGTCCGACGGCGAGAGCGTGGGGCACCCGTTTGTCAGCGAGGATGGGCGTGAGCTCTTCTTCGAGGGTCGGCGGGGGAGCATGGAGGGTGGCCGTCTCTTTGTGATGGGCTTGGTCGACGGCGAGTGGAGGAACCGCAGGGCGGTCGTGTTCGCCGACGCTCCCCCCAATGTCTTGCGCGAGATGTTTCCGACGCTCAGCCCCGATGGCCTCACGCTCTTCTTCGTGCGCATGCAGATGCGTGCTGGGCGTGTGGAGAGGTTGGCCATGATGGCGCAGCGCACCGCGCGCTCCGAGGCATCCTTCGGCGCACCGGTCGAGCTCCCCATGGGGCTCATGCAGCTGGGCTCGTTCTCGCCTTCGTTTGCAACTTGGGAGGTCGTCGCCTCTGCCGCGGACCCACGCGCGACGGCTGGCAACGACTTCGACCGAATCCCGAACGAGGGGCTCTTCCGCGCGCGGCTCTGCGCGGGCGAGTGTCCGGCACGTGGCGAAGGCACAAGGCTTGTCTGTGGAGCGGGCGCGACGACCTCGCCCGACGGGCTGCACTGTTACAAACAAGGAACGGGACCGGCGGTCACGTTTGCGATGGCCCGTTGCCCCGAGGGCTCCGGCACGACGCGTGGGTCGCTGGTCTCGATTCACTCCGCACCGGAGTTCGCCTCCGTCATCGCCGCCCAGCAGCGCAGCACCGAACCCTGGATTGGTGCCGAGCAGCATTCTGGCGCGTGGCTCTGGAGCAGCGGCGAACCCGCAACCGATCTCGCCATCACATCGGTGTTCTGGGAGGCGGGCGAGCCCTCTGGCTCGGAGGCCTGCGCGGTGCTTTCGTCGAGCCCGCCCGAACCGCCTGCTGGCAGTGCGCGCAATCAGGACTGCGGCGGCACCCGCGTTCCGCTCTGCGAGCTTGATCTCTGGCCAACATGGTGACCGCGATGAAACGTCTTCTTCCTCTCCTCTCCGTGCTGGCCCTCCACGCAGCGCCCCTCGCCGCGCAAGAAGCCGTGGCAGCGGAGGCCGTGGCGACCGAGGCCAGCGCGTCCACCGACCGCGAGGCGCGTGCGCTCTTCGATGCAGGCTCGGTCGCCTTCACCGAGGGCCGCTACGAGAGCGCGCTGCGGCACTTCGAGAACGCGTATGCGCTGAGCCCGCGCCCCGGCATGCTCTTCAACATCGCGACGACCTACGACCGCATGCGCCGCGATGCCGAGGCGCTCGCGCACTTCCGCAGCTACCTCGAGGCCATCCCAGAGGCGCCGAATCGCGCAGAGGTGCAGGCACGCATCGCCGTGCTTGAGCAGGTGCTTGCCCAGGCTCCTGCGCAGACCCCCGCGGCACCCGTCGGGGCGCCCGCGCAGACACCCGCCTTTGATCCGATGCCGGTCGTCCTGCTCACCACGGGCGGCCTCGTCGTCATCGGCGGCGCGGCCACCCTCGCCTTTGGTTTGATGGATGCCTCCGCCGTGGAGAACGCCGTGGATGTCCCCTACTCCGACATCCGCGCGCAGTACGAGCGCGCGCCCATCCTGCAGGGCGTCGGCATCGCCGCGATCGGCGTGGGCGTGGCGCTCGTGCTCGTGGGCGGCATCTCGCTCAGCCTCGCGAGCGACACGCGCCTCTCGGTGCTGCCGAATGGCTTTCAGGTCGACGGCACGTTCTGATGCGCGCCGCCACGCTCGCCCTCCTCCTCCTGCTCTCGAGCGTGGCCCAGGCGCAGACTCCGCGCGCCCAACTCAGCGCGGAGGGCATCGAGCTGGGCGCGCCACTTCGCTTCGAGATTGAGCACACGCAGCTTCGCGGAGAATCGCTGCCCGTCATGGAGGAAATCGTGGCCTTGCTGCTGGCGCATCCCGAGCGCGGCGTGCTTCTCATTCAGGGCCACATGAACGAGGCGACCTGGCGCGAGAGCGCGGTGCAAAGCCGCGTCCTCTGGCATGCGCGCGCACGCGCCGTGCGGGACTACCTCATCGCGCATGGCGTGCCGCAGGAGCGCCTGGTCGCCGAGTCGATGCTCACCGATGCGCCGCGCTGCGACCCAAGCCGGGTGCGCGGCCCGCGCAGGCGTCGGGCCTGCGCGCAGGAGAACAACCGCATCGTTCTTCGCTGGCAGTGAGCCTCAGAAGCCCGCGGTCACGCCCGGCAACGCTCCACCCGAGGTCGCGATCACGCGCACCTGCTTCAGCTCCGCGAGGCTCTTGGCGCCGCAGCAGAAGGCGATGACGCGCAGCTCATGAAGGATGGTGCGCAGCACATGCTCGGCCTTCGCCTCGCTCTCCTCGACGGCGAGAAGTAGCGGCGCGGCGAACGAGACAACATCGGCACCGAGCGCGAGCGCCACCGCGCAATCCATCCCTGTGCGGATGCCGCCTGAGCCCACGACCACGCGCGATGCAAACGCCTCACGCGCCATCACGATCGACTCGGGCACAGGCACGCCCATGCCGCCCAGGCGCATGCCGATCTCACGCAGCGAGCTTCCCTCGGGCGCGCGATGACTCTCCACCTTGGCCCAGGAGGTTCCGCCCACACCGGCGACCTCCACGCCTGCGATCGGAAGCGCCGCAAGCTTGGCCAGCGCACGACGCGAGAGCCCCGCGCCAACCTCCTTCACGAGCACCGGCACCGAGAGCTTCTTCGTCGCCTCCGCCATCTTCGCGCCCAGCCCCGCGAAGCGCGTATCGCCCTCGGGCTGACAGGCCTCTTGAAGCGGGTTGAGGTGGAAGTTGAGCGCATCGCAATGCGCGGCCTGGAGGGCCTCATCAATCATCTCGGCGGTGACGCCGTAGTTGAGCTGCACGGCGCCCACGTTGCCGATCACGAGCGGCACATCCGGCGCCGCGGCACGCACCGCGTAGGTGCTCGTCAGGCTCTTGTCGACGATCATCGCGCGCTGCGACCCAAGCGCGATGCCGATGCCGCAGCGTGCAGCCACACGCGCGAGGCGCTCATTGACTCGACCCGCGCGCGGCGAGCCACCGGTCATCGCGCCGATGACGATGGGCGACGCGAGCCTCTTGCCGAGCACGGTCGTGCTCAGGTCGACGTCATCGAGGTTGATCTCGGGCAGCGCGTCGTACTCCAGCGTGAAGCGCCCCAGCCCCGTCGCGAGGCCACCAAAGGCGACGTCCTTCTTCGCCACGATGTCGAGGTGCTGATCCTTCCGCGTGGAGAGGATGGTGGTTTCGTCTTCGTTGGGGGCGCTCATGGCGCGCACGGATAGCACGGGTGCTTGGCGGTGCGTGGCGGTTGTGCGGCCGCAGACACGGACTCCGAGTCCGAGTCCGAGTCCGAGTCCGTGTCCGTGTCCGTGTCCGAGTCCGAGTCCGAGTCCGTGGCATCCGAATCCCAGTCCGAGTCCGAAGCCTCACCGCACGCAGCCAAGTACGCTGACGCCGTGCGCATCCAACACACCGACCTCGTCACGCAGCTCCTCGGCCGCTGGGAACCAGGCGACGTTGCCTACATCACCGCGCTTTCGATCACGAAGGATCGCGTGCGCATGGAGTCGATCTGGCAGCGCCGTGACGTCAAGACGTCCGACATCGACCTCGAACCGTGCTTCCGCGTGGTGCTCGCCTTCGAAGGCGCCGTGGGCCTCAAGCTCGATTGGGGCGGGCCGTGGATGCGGGTGATGGGCTTTGAGATTGAGGACATCTCAGACAGGCAGTGGGAGCGCATCCGCTTCCTTGTCGACGACTGGGAACACGACGTCATCAGGCTCTCCTGCGCGTCGATCACGGTGGTCGAAGCCGAGCCGCTCGGTCCGCTGCGCTATGCGTTTGAATGAGGGCTGCGTGCATGAAGGCGTTGGCCGAGCGCGACGAAGCTCTGACGCCGAACTCGATGACGTACGGAAGTACCCAGAACGTCGCGAGCGAGGCGACGTTGGCGCTCGCGTCCGAGTCGAAGTCGAGCACCAACGCGGCGTCCAGCATGTTCTTGCTTCTGCTCTTTCTGACCGGTCGGTGCAGGCACGAAGCGAAGATGGAGAGATGGCTGGACGCCGCGTTGGCGCTGGATGCCAATGCGCTGTCGAGCGGGAAGCTCACCTCGCGCGGCGACCTTCTGGGTACTTCCGCAAGCACACCTTTGCGCCCTCACGGCTTGCGTCTTTCGAGCCCAGAGCAGAGCGAGACGTGTCGACCTTCGTGTGACCTCGTGTCCTGCGCGAGGGCGACGGTTGACGCGGCGAGACGCAGGATGAGCAGGCCTGCGACGAACGGAACTGAAACAGCTTTCCACGCCATGAACTCTCCGTGGCGCCTCTCAAGGCTTGAGGGCGCGTCCAAAGCGAGGTCTCGAACGTGGGGCACACAAAAGGTGAGTCGGAACCCGATTTTCGCCTACGACTAAATCCCCCTCGCGAAGCGTTCGTGGCGCCGAAATAGCGCTTGTAGTGACGACAGTTATGCCACTGGCGACGAAACGTGGCGCGTTGAAGCGATTTTTGCGCTGCTGGCGACGAAACGTGGCGCGTTGAGACGATTTTCGCGCTGCTGGCGACGAAACGCGGCGCTTTGAGGCGATTTTTGCGCTGCTGGCGACGAAACGCGGCGCGTTGAGGCGATTTTTGCGCTGCTGGCGACGAAGCGCGGCCCGTTGAGAAGTTCGGGGCACTCGGGCAACCTCGCGTCATGCGAACGGGCGCGGTCAGGTGACCGAGCGCTGGCTTCGCATCGAGAGGAGTGCGCGAATGGGTGAGACGAAGTTGAGTGAGCAGAGCGCAGCCACGGCCAAGCGCTTGGCGTTGATCAAGGGGCTGACAGGAACGAGCAAAGAGTCGTCGACCGACTTCTTGAAGAGCGATGCGATCTTCCAAAAGCTCGTCACGCAGGAGACCAAGGCGGAGCAGGCGCGTGACAAGGTCTCGAACACGATCGGGCTGCGCGACGTCAAGCGCGATGAGCTACTGCTCGACTTCGGCGATGTGCTTGTGGGCGCGAAGCTGGGCGAACGAACCAACCCGTTCAAGAAGTTCTCCAAGCACACCCCCTACGCGATGACGCGCCTTCCGCACGCCGCCGAAACCAAGGCCGTGCGTGACCTTACCGACGCGGTGCTTGCGAAGGAGCCGCCGGCCAATGTGGTGCGCGCCATCACGGCGCTGCTCAAGGCCAACGATGCCGTCGATGAGGCCACCTCGGCCCTCGACATCCCAAGCCGTGCGCTCGACACGGCCTTCGCTGCGCGCAACGCACACCTGCCCGTCTGGCAGAAGGCGCTCTCGTCGCTGCGTGTGCAGATGAAGGCCGCACTCGCAAACCAGCCAGGGGCCTACGCAGCGCTCTTTGCACCACCCGAAGTGAGCGAGCGTCCCGCGCCGAAGAAGAAGGCGAAGAAGCCGAAGCAGCCTGCGGCCTGAGCCGGTTTCGCATGAATGAGAAACGCCCCGCCGTGTGAACGTGCGGGGCGTCTTTCGTGTTGGTGCAATGCCTCAGGCGGCGCGGGAGTCTGTAGCGGGGCTGGTTCCAACTTCTGGTTTTCAATCGACAGCCTGTACGCTGCATGCGCCGCTCCTCAGTCGGCGCTAACGAGGCCAGATGTCTGTCGATTGGAAACTTCTCGCGCCCCACAAGCCGGTCGAACTTGGGTCGCCGCTCTACGTGGACCAGCTTTTCCGAACTACCGTCGCAGACTGGGTTCTGGCTGGTAGCTCCGCGATCCTCTTGGGGGGACCCGCGGGCGTCGGGAAGAGCAGTGACCTCGCGCATGCAGCCTCGCTTCTTCAGAGCGAGCGTGTCGCGTGCTTTGTGCCACTCGACCGTTGGGAGAACATGCGCGCGTTGACGCCGGAGAGGCTCGCGCTTCGATTGGCGGGCCGCCTTGTGCACATTGCCGCCGAGGTCCTGAGGCTACCGGTTTCCGCAGCGCTTCAAGCGAGCGTTCATGCGGGACCGCATGCGGGTGACCTGAGCGGCTACGAACACTTCGTGGCGAGCCCCCGCGTCTTGCTCGAACAGGCGATTCACGAGGTGACTCGGCTCTCGCGTCAGGGCCGAATCACCTTTCTGATCGATGGGCTCGAGAAGGTGCCGCAAGGCGTCGACTCGGCGTTGCTCTTCGCTGAACTTGCAGCGCTACCCGATAGCGTGGATGTGGTGCTGGTCGTGCCGTGGTACGCGACGTTCGGCGCGCGACCGGACGCCATCGTGCGCGCGGGAGAGCGCTTCCTGCCGCTGCGTGCGGTGGACGTGAATGACCCCGCTGCCCATGGGCGTGAGTTCCTCTATGAACTGTTCGTGCGACGTGTCGGAAACGATGGCGTTGAGGAGCACGCAGCAATCATTGACGAGGCAGCGCAGTTGAGCGGTGGCATGCCCAGGACTTTCCTTCAGTTGCTGGCGGACGCAGCGTCGTACGCACGATTGTCGCGCAGCACCGACTGGCCGACCCACGAGCATCTCGCGAGCGCGGTGCTGGACCAGCAAGACAGCTTTCTTCGCTTGCTCTTACCTGGCGACACGGACGCGATTCGCGCCGCAATCGGTACGGACGGACGCGAGATGGAGATCGCACGTAAAGTACGCCTGATGGCACATGGGATGCTGCTGGAGCGCAGCCGCGGTCGCACGATCGTGCTCGAACTTCATCCACTCGCCGACGTGCTGCGCGAGGCGACGAAATGAGGGCGCCGATGCAGGCGGTAGTCGGCGCGCTGGAGCGTGATGTCGGCGGGATTGCGGTCATCTGGTGCCCTGACGTCGGCCTGCGTGCTTGGTTGGCAGAGGAGGTCGAGAGCGTTGCTCGGCCGGATGCGCGTCCGTTCCGAACGTCGAGCGTGGAGGCGGCGATTGCCGAGCCGGAGCGCATGGCGCTGCTCATCCCCAACAATGAGCGCGAGGCGGTGCTCGACTTGGAGGGAAGTCGCGATCGCTTGCTGAACGTCGACGACGGAGTCCGCCCGCGCACGCAGCCGATCGTGCTTTTCCTCGTGCGCAACGGCGACGGTCAGAAGTGCCTCGCAACGGAGGCGTTCAGTCTGGAGAGCTGGATCAAAGGCAGTGACGCAGACCCTGAGTTGCTCGCCGAGATCGACGTTCCTCAGGAGCGTGAGGCGTTTGTGAAGAGCCACGGGCAGTCTCCCGAGGCGTGGCTCCGAGCCTGGCGCGCCGGTGAGTTGCCGCAGAACACCGACAACTTTCAGACCTCGTTCCGAGCCTTCTTGCTGGAGGAGCCGTGAGCGTTTGGGAGGAACTCTATAAGCAGCACACTGCGTCACGCAGGTGCGCGAGGACATGGGAAAGAGACGTTCGAAGCGTGCTGAAGCTCCTCGCCAAAGACCATTGTGACTGGGGCGTGCTGAGCAGATTCGGTAAGGCGAGAAGGGCGGAAAACGGCCGAGAAGAGTGGCTGATTCACGGTGGCCCCGAGCCAATGCTCCTTGAGGGGATGAAGTCAGCGACGATTCAGGTGCTTGCGGCGCTGAGTCGCGACCATCTGCACGAGTTCACGATCACTGCGTCCGGCGTGCGGGACGACGAATCCGAGTG
This sequence comes from Sandaracinaceae bacterium, assembly GCA_044373065.1. Lineage (GTDB taxonomy): Bacteria > Myxococcota_A > Polyangia > Polyangiales > Sandaracinaceae > JAFLCL01. The sequence continues at coordinate 30,110 of JBILQT010000022.1, read as the reverse complement.
GGTGGTCGCGGTTCATCTGCATTCGGACGTGGCGGATGAAGAGAACGCGGACCGAGTGAGTGATGGAGCCTGCAGTCACGCCGCGCTGCATTGTCATGTCGGACGGGACTGGGACTCGCTGCCGAACGTTCGCGTGCCCCTACCGGCAATGGGGCCCGCCGATGCGCTCACCTGGGTTCTGTCTCAACTCGTCCCAGGCAAGCTCTTCGAGCCAGCGCCATGGGCGAGCATCAAGTCAGAGCCGGCCGGACGTCGTTAGCGCTCTCGTGATGCCCACCAGCCCCCGCATTCGCCAAGCCTACGCCCTCGGCTGCGCCCTCCTCCTCGGCACGGCCTTGCTCTTCGCGGGCTCCGTGTACTTCTGGGCAACCCGCCCCATCGCGAGCGCGGCGCAGATTGAAACGGCGGCTGCGCGCGTGGCGCAGGCGCGGAATGAGATGCCGACCTCATGCCCGCGGCCGGTGCTGCGTGGCGTGGCGCTGCCGGGGGATGGGGCGGAGGGGTTCGGCGACCTGGCGAGCGCAGAGGAGCCCTATCTCCGCTGTTTGCGGTCCATTCAGCGCTACAGATTTCGAGCGCAAGAAGTGGTTCTGGAGGAGCGCTCCACGGCTCGGCTGGCGACTCATGAGCCGCCGCCTTTTGAGCGTGTTGCGGTCGTGGAATGCGCCGGACTCGACACGGCGGTGCAGACCGTTCTTGAGCGCGCGTCGGGAGCGAGGCATCCCGGACATTCAGACGCTCGGGTTGGCGATGTTCAACCTCGCCCGCGCACGCATTCACGAGGGACGCCTGCAAGAGGGCATCGAGCTTCTCCTCGACATGATTCGCCTCGGGCAGGACGCGACCCGCGGCTACGTGAGCCTCACGAACGTAGACCTCGGACTGCAGCTTCAGTCGGACGCCGCGCAACAGCTGGAGGCGTTACTCGCGAGTGACCTCCCGTGGACGAGCGCCATGCTCGATGAGCTCGCGCGGCAAGCGAGCGTGCTCGTTGCGTCGACGACGCAGCCGACTGCGTGGTTCGACTACGAAGCGGTCCTGGTGAGGGAGCGCGCGCTCGATGTGCTCCACCGCTCCGCGACGGCGGAACCCCACCGCTCAGCGTTGGTCGACATCGCCACCGAGGACTACGCAGAGACGCGCTGGCCGGATTGCGCGGGGTTGACGCTCGAAGCGTGCGACACGCGCTACCGAGAGGCGATCGATGCTGCTGAACAGGACATCGCGGCGTGGCGAGCCCGGTCGATCCCTGGTGTCGAGCGCGAGGGGCGTATCCGGGAATCGTACCGAGTGCGGCTTTACGAGCGGGAAAGCATGTTCGCGGCTGCCGCGCACAACGAAGCCCTTCTCCGCGCGCTGCCCGCCCTCTTTCTCCACCGCCGAATGTCTCTCTCCGGCACGTGCCCAACCGCGGCGACCCTTCAAGCCGAGGCGCGCGCCGCGGGCATGGCGGGAGGCTTTGAGATCGTCGATTCCACCCAGTCGATCCTCCTCAACCCGCCTGGCGTCTTCAGCACGTCAACACCGAGGCCAAGCCCCGAGACCGCGTTTCTCTATCGCGCCGTCTGCCAGCCTCTGCGTGAGCCCTAGGGCTCGATCGCGACGTAGAGCGCTTCATTCTCGCGCCCCGCACCCACCACACCGAATGACATCCCTCCAACCGCGTCTGCCTGGGTAACAGCCGCTTCGGGATACAGGGCGAGCACGGCGCCGAAACCGCTCGGGAGGGCGATGGGCTCGATGGCCGCGCTTGCGATGGGCAAGGCCGCGCCGCGCACGAGGTCTGCGCGTGCGAAGCGCCGCAGCTCAAGCCCGCCCGTGTTGGGTCCGGAGATGATTGCGATCGTCGAATCCGTCACGAGCCAGCGCGCGCGGAAGGTCGCTGCGGCGACGATGGAGGGGCCGGACCAGGAGCCGCTCTCGGGCCGGTGGTAGTAGACGACGGCGCCTGCGGTGGAGCGTGCGAGGAGGTGCGCGTCGCCGGTGCGGTCGTCGATGAAGAGGTCGTTCGTCGAGGCGATGCTGTCTGCGGGCGGCGAGGTGAGCGCGCTTGCCCATGCGGGCGCGTCGGTGGTTGCGAGGCTGGCCTCGCCGACGAGTGTCGAGAACGTCCATGCGGGTGCGCTGCCGGAGACGACCTGACCGAAGAACGTCATCGCCTGGGTGGTGGGCGCGAACGCAGCGTGCGCGTAGGCGCAGTCGTTGTAGCCACCGATGGGCCCCGTGCGTGGGCCATTCCAGCCGCCTCCGTAGTCGACGAGGTAGGAGAAGCTCCCGCCGCCGCCATCGACGACGTTGGTCCACCAGACGACCAACGCGCCTCTGGGCGAGCGCGCGGCACCGACGTAGTTCGCGTTGGGGCCCAGCGGAAATGGCAGCGTGGCGCAGGCGGATGCGCCGCTCGCGAGGACGAACGTGCACTCCACCAGGCGCGAGGTCGTGACGTCGACGCCGTAGGTGCGCAGCCCATCCGCATGCGCAAGCGCGGCGGTGTTCTGCTGAATGCCCGTGAGCGGCATCGTCCCGATGCGCGTCCAACCCGAGGCCTCGCGACGGAAGACACCGACGCGACGGTTCACGTTCACATCGCAGTCGCCAGGGACGTCCTGATCGCAGAGATCATCGACCCAGTAGAGCGCCCCAGCGCTGCGCACGAGGTGCCCCAGATGCGGCCCCCAGCCGCCGAACATGCGCCCCGGGACAAAGCGATGCGCGCTCGTGATGGGCTCGGTGACCACGCGAAGCGGACGCGGCCCTGTGTCGAACGCAGGCGTGTCGTTCGGTGCGTCGCTCGATGCGTCGCTCGGCACGAAGGCGGTGCTGTCGGGTGCGGCAAACGCGTCACGCGAAAGAAGCGCGTCTCGTCCGGCGTCGGGCTCCACACCGCCGGGGCAGCCCGCGTTCGTGAGGAGGAGAAGAAGACCGAGGGACGAGGCGCGCTTCAACATGCGCGGGCGAGTTTACGGGGCCCAGGTGAAGACGTGGAGGTTCGGCGTGCCCGAGCCGTCAGCGAGACTCGCGAAGTAGCTCGCGATGTAGACGAAGCCTCCGTAGAGCTCGATGTGGCCGGGCCGCGCCATCTCGGGGAACGCGCCATCGGGCAGGCCGGGGCCGTAGGTGCGCAGGAGGGTCGGTACGGCCGTGGAGGTGTCGATGAGCAGGATGCGTGGGCTCTCTGTCCCTGCGGCGAAGTCACCCGACGTTCCGGTGACGATGAGCAGGTTGCCGCCAGGCGTGAACGCCATGTCGACGATGCGCGTGAGGGGAAGCGCCAGTGGCAGGCTCGCGGAGGTCCACGCGGCGTCGAGGATGCTGAGGCCGAGCGGGCTGCCTGCGAAGACGCGTCCGTCGGGGTGAACCGCGAGCGCGGAGATGTCGGGGGTGCTGGTGACGGAGACGTTCTCATGTGCCGCGAGCGAGCTGCCGCAGCCAACGAAGCGTGCGCGTGAGACGCGATGCGGCTGCGCGGGGACGCCTGCGCTGGTGGTCACGCCCGTGACCCAATAGAGGTACCGGTCGTCGGCCTCCATCGCGCGCAAACCGAGGTAGGCGCCATCGCCTCCAAGCCCTGCGGCGTCGGTCGGGTCGGCGCCATCCGGCAGGCTCGGGAAGCTTGGGTCCACACGGCAGATGCGCGTGTCGCGGCCGCGTGACTCCGCGCGTCCGAGCATGCCGACGTAGAGCGTTCCGGAGGGCGCCTCGACGAGGCCCCATGCGTTGAAGGGCCCCGGTCCGAAGTCGTCGCCCGCGGTGGTGAAGGCGCCGAGTGTCCAGGCGGAGAAGTCCGCGGACGGATAGAAGCGAAGGAGCGGAACGCTCGCTGGGTAGCGATAGGCCTGGGTCACCAGGAAGCCGCCCGCGCCGCGTGGCGAGACCTGCGTGGTGTTGTCGCCGAGGTAGCGGTCTGCGACGAAGGTCAGGCGGCCCGAGGTGGCATCGCGTGCGTACTGGAGCGCGTAGCCATTCCACTGCGTCACGGCCGCAGAGGTGGCGTTCACCGCGATGTCGGTGACGTTGCCCGCATGCGCAGGCACGGCGGCCATCGCATCCATGCCCGTGCGCGTGCTGGAGAGCGTCTGCACAAGCGTGAGTGCACGCGCGCCCGCCGGGACGACTGCAGGGTTGCGAAAGAGCGGCGGGCAGCCCGGCGCCGCGGCATCGGGCGGTGTGAACGCATCCGGCGCGAACGCATCGGGCGGGAAGGCATCGAGCGCCGCATCCGCTGCGATGAACGCATCCTCGGCTGGCGCGACGAAGGCATCGACCGCGTGCGTGTCAGGCGCGGCAAACGCATCGGGCGCCGAGGCAGCGTCTTGCCCAGCGTCGACGACTTCGGTCGGGCCGGACAACCCAGGTTGGCGAGGGCTACGAGAACACCGAGCGAGGGGAGCGTGCGCTTCAACATCGGATTCCTTTCGAGCGATCAGACTTCGGACACTTCAGGCAATAGGAAGCCAAACGCAGCCGCGAGGGGCTGCGCTTGGGGTGGGATTGGAGGCGCCTTACGAGGGGCTACGGGGCCCAGGTGAAGACGTGCATGTTCGGCGTGCCGGCGGCGCCGCTTGCGAAGTGGCTCGCGATGTAGACGTAGGGGCCGTAGAGGCGAATCGCACCGGGGCGGAAGAGCACGGGGAACGTCCCGTCGGTCATGCCCGGTCCGTAGGTGCGCAGCACGGTAGGCGTGGCGGTGGAGGTGTCGAGCACAAGGATGCGCGCGGCCTCGGTCCCGAAGTCAACGCTCCCAGTGGTGCCTGTGATGATAAGTCGGTTGCCATCCGGGGAGAACTGCATGTCCTGGACGTACGTGATGCTGGGCAAGGGGATGGTCGTGCTGGCCCCGCTCCACGACGCAGGGATGATCGTGAGACCGAACGGACTGCCAGCGAAGATGCGACCGTCGGGATGCGCAGCGAGTGCCGTGATGTTGGGCGTTGCGTTCACGCCGAAATGCTGGGCCCGTCCAAGTGAGCTGCCGCAGCCAACGAAGGGAGCGCGCGAGACGCGGTGTGGCTGTGCAGGAAAGGGGTCGCTGGCGAAGTTCTCATCGGTGCCGGTGACCCAGTAGAGGTAGCGATCATCCGCCTCAAGCCTGCGCAGCCCGAGGTAGGCACTGTCGCCTCCGAGTGCCGCAGCGTCGGAGCGATCGACGCCGTCAGGCATGGCTGGGAACGCAGGATCGATCCTGAGGATCCGGGTGTCGCGCGCGGTCGTCCCTCGAAGCTCGGTGCGACCCAACGCGGCAGCGTAGAAGATGCCAGTGGGCGCCTCGACGATGCCCCAGATGTTCGCCGGCACCGGGCCGAAGTCGTTGCCCGGCGTGGTGAGTGCACCGCGCCCGCTGAACACAAAGCGCATGGGCTCGACTTCCGTCTCGTACATGCGGAAGTCGCTCGTCGGATACTCGCGGATCAGGGGCACGGAAGCCGGGTAGCGGTACGCGGCCGTGGTCATGAAGCCGCCGTGCCGACGCGCGATCACACCCGTCGTGTTGTCGCCGATGTAGTGGTCCTCCTCGTAGGTGAGCCGTCCCGTGGCTGCGTCGCGCGCGTAACGCATGAGGTAGCCGTTCCAGTGGGTCGCCACGGCCTCGGTGGCTGTGATCGCAAGGCCGTTCACGTTCGCGGTATGGCTCTCGATGCTGGCGAGTCGGTCGGGACCGGTGATGCCGGTGATGGTCTGCACGAGGGTCAGCCCCCTGGCGCCTGCAGGCACCGTGGCGGGGTTTCGGAAGAGGGGCGGACAGCCCTCCGGCGTCGCAGCATCGCCGTGGAATGCATCGGGCGGAACGAACGCGTCTTGCGTCGCATCGGGCACCACGAACGCATCGCTCGTCGCATCCGGCTCCGGTGCCGCATCCATGTCGGCATCCGCGCCGATCGGGACGAACGCATCGCGGCCTGCATCGGCCATCTGAGACGCATCGAAGCTGGCATCTGCGAGTTCACCGCCCGTATCGCCTCCGGTGAGCCCGTCGAAGTTGGTGATCGCCGAGCATCCAGAGCCTGCCGCGAGGAGGGCCGTCAAGCACACGAGACTTGTCTTGTTCGTCATGGTCAGAAACTCCCTGATGCAGTCACGTAGCCGCCGCGTTCATCGAAGCCGCCGCTCACTTGCACGGGTGCTTCGGTGGAAGGTGATTCGTTGAGCGCGAGCACGAGCAGCACGGCGCCGACGCCGACGCCGACGACGCCCACGCCAAGGCCGATGTCGGAGACGAGCGCGAAGGTGCGTCCGTCGTTCACGCGGCCTGCGTCGCAGGTTGGCGCGCAGGCGTTCAAGTCGTCGCGCTGCGTGATCGCGAGGCCGCCGAAGATGCCCATCGTGAGGAGGCCAACACCGCCTGCGCTGAAGGCAGCGATGGCCGGTGTGAGGTCGGGGTCGTGGTGCGCAACGGCCGGTGGCGTGACGTCGGGAGGTGGCGTGACCTCGGGAGGAGGGGTCACATCGGGAGTCACGTCGGGAGGCGGGGTCACATCGGGAGGCGGGGTCACATCGGGAGGCGGCGCGACCTCCGGCTGCGCGGCCTGCTGCGCGGCGATGGTCGACTCAAGGCCTGCAAGACGCCTGTCCAACGTGCGACGCACACCCGCATCGATGTCCGTGGCGGTGGTGAGGTAGCGACGGAGCGCATCGGCCGAGTGCACGGCATCGCCGAGGTCGCGGTAGGCGAGGTGAAGGTCGTAGAGCAACTGCGGACGCGGTGAGAGCGCGTAGGCCTGCTCCAGCTCACGTGCAGCCTCGGCGTAGCGGCCTGCCTCATAGTGAACGTGGGCGAGCTCGAAGAGGGCGCGGGCCTCGCGGACGGTCTCCTCATGCGCGGGATCGGGAGGCGTGGCCTGGGCTTGCGCCGATGCCGCGGAAGGCGCCGCGAGGAGCAGGAAGAGCCCGACCAAGAGCCCACCAGAGATGCGAGGTGAAACCGCCTTCAACGTCATGAGACCTCCAGGCCCAAGGGCCTACCAACGGAACTACAGGATGCGTGCTGCGCGCTCACAGGAGAGCACTGAGCAACGAGCGTACCGGGCACAGCGCGCGTTCAAAGCGGGCACCTTCACACAGGTTGCGGGTGCTTGGCGTGTCCCAAAAACGCGCCTGCGTGTTGCGAACACGCAGCGTGGGGATCGCTGGTACTGTCTTTTGGATGACGCTGGCCGACGCAGCCGTACACCATGCGAAGGGTCTTCTTCTCTCGGGTCGTTACGAGCTCGGAGAGGCCCTGGGTCGTGGCGCGTTCGGTGTTGTGCATGCAGGCCGCGACACAACCCTCGGGCGCGAGGTTGCGATCAAGATTCTGGGTGAGGACGACGCGCGTTTTGAAGCGGAGGCGCGCGCAGCCGTCTCGGTGAATCACCCCAACACGCTTCAAGTGCTCGACCTCGGCCGCACCGCAGCGGGCGCACCTTTCGTGGTGATGGAGCGTCTCTTTGGGACGACGCTTTTGGGGCGCATCGAAGAGGGAAAGCTCCTTGAGGGCAGCGAGGCCGACGACGTGCTCGACGGCATCCTCGCAGGGCTTCGCGCGATCCATGCGACGGGCCTTGTGCACCGCGATGTGAAGCCGGCGAACGTCTTCATCGCAGAGCTTCCGGGCGGTGGCTCGATCACCAAGCTCATCGACTTTGGGCTCGCCCGCATTCTCGACCGCGAGGGGCCGCGGCTCACTGCGCGCGGCGCGATCCTCGGGACGCCGACCTACCTCGCGCCCGAGCGCCTTCGCAATGTCGATGCGACGCCCGAGGCCGACCTCTACGCCGCAGGCGCAACGCTCTACGAGGCGGTCACAGGCAGGCCACCCTTTGAGGCGCCCAACCCCGTCGTGCTGCGCGCACGCGTGCTCACCGAGGAGGCCCCGCACCTGCATGATGCGGGTCACCCACATCGCGTCTCGGCGCGCCTGGCCGAGCGCGTCTCGCTCCTGCTCGCGAAAGTCCCCGACATGCGTCGCGCAGCGCTGCTTCGCGAGGACCCAGAGGACAGTGCGGTACGCGCACGGCGCTTGCACACGCCTCAGTCGATGTCGCGACCCCAACCGCAGCCACCCAGTGAGAGTGAGCCCGCACAGAAAGCCCCAAGTCGAACCGTGCTCGGCATGGGCGACCCAGGCGCATCGCTCTTGCTGCAGCGCGAGACGCGCCCCGGTGAGGAAGCGGCCGCGACCTCGGCCCCCGACGTGAATGTGCTGAGCGATCGCTACGACATCATCGAGACCATCGGCGCAGGCGGGATGGGCGTCGTCTACGCCGCGAAGGACCGCACGCTCGGTCGGCCAGTCGCGATCAAGGTGCTGCGCGCCTCGAACGAGATCGGCCCCGAGCACACCGCACGCCTGGAGCGCGAGGCACGCGCGGCCGCGCAGCTCGGGCACCCGAACATCGTCTCGGTGCTCGACTTCGGAGAGCGCAAGGGCGTGGGCGCCTACATCGTGATGGAGCTGCTCACGGGCGAGTCGCTCGCAGAGCGCATGCATCGCAAGGGTGCCCTGCAAGAGCGCGAGGTGATCGACGTGGCCTCGCAGATGCTCGATGCGCTCGGCGCCGCGCATGAGGGCGCGATGGTGCATCGCGACATCAAGCCGGAGAACGTCTTTCTCGTGCCGCTCGCAAACGGAGGGCGCCTGGTGAAGCTGCTCGACTTCGGCATCGTGCAGCTGCGTGAGGAGTCGAAGAGCAAGCGACTGACCGCGAACGGCGTGATGATCGGAACCCCGGCCTACATGGCACCCGAGCAGGTGCGCCTGGAGGAGGCCGATGCGCGCACAGATCTCTACGCCGTCGGCGCGACGATGTACCACGCGCTCCTGGGCCAACCGCCCTACGAGGCCGACAACCCGATGGCGATGGTCGGCGCCGTCCTCGACGGGCCGCCGAGGCCACTCTCGATGCGCGCGCCCGCCTTGAACCCGCGCCTCACCTCGATCGTCGAGCGCGCGATGTCGCGTGAGCGCAGCGATAGGTTTCAGAGCGCACGCGAGATGCGTGAGGCGCTGGAGGCGCTCGACCCGAAGGCGAAGACGTATTTCGGAAAGGCCGGACAGAGTGGCGTGCGCCCCGTCACGAACGAGGTGCCGACGGTTCAAGCCGCCGTGAAGCCAGCCGCCGCGAAGCCGACCGGAGTCCCGCAGACGCAGAGCCTCGTGCTGCCCACCTCGAAGCCACCGGTGATCTGGATTGCGGTGGGCGTGTTGGCGCTTCTCGGATCAGTGGCGCTCTGGTGGTTCACGCGCGAGCAACCGACTCCGATTCAGACGCCGACGCCGATTCAGACACCGACGCCGGTTCAGACGCCGACGCCGATTCAGACGCCGACGCCGATTCAGACGCCGACTCCGATTCAGACGCCGACTCCGATTCAGACGCCGACTCCGGTTCAGACGCCGACTCCGATTCAGACGCCGACTCCGATTCAGACTCCGACTCCGATTCAGACGCCGACTCCGATTCAGACGCCGCCTCCGGTTCAGACGCCGACTCCGGTTCAGACGCCCGGCCGTCGCAGGCCGCCGCGCCCGGACACCGCCGCCACGATGATGCAGGCCGAGTCTGAGGAAGTTCCGACCGGGTTCATCAACCCCTTCTGATTCGCCCTCCCAGAACGCCCCAGGCCCCAATCTCGGTCACGAATGGGATTGGCGTTTCAAAGACAGGGCATCGGCCAGTATAGTGCCGGGGCCGATGAGCATGTCCGATCCCCCGAACGAACCGACGCCCTCTGTCGCCCCTCCAGCGGCGATTGCCAGCGAACGCATCACCGAGTTGCGCAGCGAGGCTGAAGCGCTTCCGGACAAAGGGCTGCGTGCCGCATTCGGCGATGCCCTCGGTCGCCTGCTTGCGCGCGAGCCCGGAGGAGAAGCGCATGCAGTGCGTGAATTCCTCGGCGCGTTCAACCAAGACCCAACCTTTCGCCCGCCGCTCTTTGCGCTCGTCGACGGCTTTGAGCGAAGGCGTGCCTACAAGAATCTCGGTCGCCTCTATGACGCCGAGTCGAAGAGCGCGACGGAGTCGAGTGAGCGTCACGATGCGCTCCTCGACCGCGCATCGCTGCTCCTCATCACCGGCGCAGACACGGCCGAGGTGGACGCGCTGATCCGCGAGGTCGTTCAGGCTGCGCCGACGCGTGCATCCACTTGGCTGATGCTGGAGTTCCTCGCCGAGCGACGCGGCCTCACCGAGGTCGCCACCCAAGCGCGGCTTGCGCGCGCAAACCTCGCGACCACCCCGGCGTGGCGAGCGGCGCTCCTTCATGAGGTCGCCTCGGAGACGAGCGATGCAGACGATGCCTTCGCATTGCTGCAACAAGCCGCGCTGGCAGACCCGACGTCGATCGTGGTGCAGCGCGCGCTTGAGCAAGGCGCGCGCGCACGTCGTGGTCACGGCATCCTCGTGGAGGCGCTTGTGCGTCGCGCCGAGGCGAGCGAATCGGGTGCAGCACGCGCGGCACTCCTGGTGGAGGCGTCCGTCTTCACGCGCATTCAGCTGGCCGACCCGCAGCGCGCGTTGACCCTCGCCCGCCGCGCGACAGAGGAGGCCTCCGAAGACCTGCTCGTCTGGCTTGAGTTCGTTGAAGCCGCAGAGGCTGCAGAGGCGTTCGCCGATGTCGATGCAGGCTGCGCGCGCGTCCTCGCGCTCGGCGGCGAGGCGCTTGGAACGCAGGCCGCGGCGATTCACTTCCGACGCACCGAGGCCGCGATGGCCGAGGGTCGCGGTGACGACGCCGAGGCCCATCTCGCAGCGGCACGCACGGCGGCTCCGAGTTCACGCGCCTTGGCTGCGCTCGTTGCAGAGGAGCCCTCCGCGCTCAGCGATGCGCGGATGTCCGCAGTCGCCTCCGAGCTGCTGGCGCTTGCCGAGGGCGATGTCGAGGGACGCGTCCGCTTGCTTCTTGAGGCTGCACACCTCGCAGCATTTCGAGGCCCCTCGGCGGATGCACGTGCGGCCGTCACGGCGCTCACCGATGCGCTCGTCACGTCGACAGAGTCGGTCTCGGAGTCGCAGAGCAGAGCGCTTCGCGATGCGCTCGTGCTCGCGCGCGCAACGCACGCAGCCCCCGCAACACAGCGCTTGTTGACGTTCGTCTCCGCGCACGCCGATTGGATCACGGGCGCCGATGAACTTCGCTCGGCCTGGCGCTTCACGGCGCTGCTGCTCGCCTCGCGTGCGGTCGAGGAGCGCGTCGAGACGACGGTGCTCGCCGCCTTGGCCCGTGCCGCGCTTGCCGATGCCGCGTGTGCGAGTTGGTCCGCGCAGGCCGCGCGCCAGGTCGGCGTTTCGCTGAACGATGCGGGCTTGATCGTCGATGCACACAGCGCGCTTGCCGCGCAGACCGAGGACGCCGCGCAGGTTGCCGCGCATCACGCCGCAAGCGCACGTGCACTCCTTCGCGCAGGGGATGCCAAGGCCGCGCAGGCTGCGCTCGGTGAGGCGCTCCAGAAGAAGCCGGATGACGCGTACGCGCGCGCCCTGCTGGAGGAGGTTGGGCGCAACCTGGGTGACCTGGAGTCCGTGCTCAAGACGCTCCGTGATCTGCCCGACGCCGACCCGAGCGAGGTTGCACGCAAGCTCGTCGCGACGGCCTACGGCGCGGAGATTTCAGGCAACGACGACCTCGCGCTTGCGACGCTCGAAGAGGCCCTCGGACGTGGCCCCTCCGTGGAGGCATCGCATCTGCTTTTGCGCATCGCACTCCGTCGCAAGGATCCCGCGCTCGCAACCCGTGCACGCGCAGGGCTGGAGGGCTTCCCCTGGCAGCTGAGCGCAGCGCTTGCGCTGGAGCCTGAGGCGCGCGACGCAGCGCTCATCACGATGCTGGAGGTGCCTACGGTGGCACTCGAGGCCGCACTCGCCCTGACGGCCCGTGGCTCGACGAACGAGCGCGCGCGGAGCCTGCTTGGGCCCAGCTTTGCGGTGCCGCCCGATGCCCTGGAGGCCCTTCGCACAGGTGCCTCCGCCGGTTGGTTTGCACTCGCCGACGAGGCACAGGGCGAGGCCGAGACGAACGGCGCGGTCACACACGCGCTCCGCCTGCAGCTTCATCGCGAGGGCGTCGATGACGACGGCTTCCTCCGGATCGCCGAGCTTCAAGGCGCGGAGTCGACGGGGCCCGACGCTGGGCTTGTCTTCGCCGAGGTGATGATGAGCGCGGCCTTCCGAGGAGAGCCCATCGATGTCTCGGAGTGGACGGCCGCTCACGCTGACTACGCCTCGCGCTCGTCGTTGCGCGAGGTGACGGACACGCAGTCGCGCTGGCTCGTTGCCGCAGGCCGTGGCGACGAAGTCCTCCAGTCGCTTAGCGCGCGCTTTGAGGAGAGCCCGAACGATGCCGCCGTGCTCGATGCGCTGCGCGTTGCGGCGCGCGAGACGAAGTCTTGGGCGCTCGCCGCGAAGGCCTGTGATGGTCTCGCCGCGCTCGTCGGCGGTGAAGTGCGTGCGCAACTGCTTGAAGAAGCAGCCGCGCTCTTCATGGACGAGCTTGCCGATGATGAGGCTGCAGAGGCGCGCTGTCGCGAGGCGCTCTCGGTCGACCCACGGCGAGAAATTGCCTACGCGCGTCTGCACGATTTGCTCGCGGAGCGAGGCGACGATGCCGCCCTGCTCGACCTCGTCAACGCACGCTCAGAGCTCTTTGATGATCCGGATTTGCTCGCGCCGCTGATGTACGAGCAAGCGCGGCTCTTCCGCGGCCTCAACCAAGTCGACGACGCGCTCGCCTCGCTTGAGAACCTGCTTCTCCTGGAGCCCGAGCACCTCGCGGGCCTTGCGCTTCAGGTCGAGATTTACGTCCAGCGCGATGCGTTCGCCGATGCCGTTGAGTCGCTTCGCGCCATTGCCGCCGCGACCTCCGCACCAGCCAGCCAGCGTCGCATCGCACGCCTCGGCGCCGCCGAGTTTCTCGACAAGAAGCTCGGGGACGCAGCGGGGGCGCTGGAGGAACTGCAGGCGATTGAGCGCGACCTCGGCATCTCGGATCGCGTCGTCTACGACCGCATTGCGTCGCTCGCCGAGCGCTTGGGCCGCAGCGGTGAAGCGGCCAGTGCGCGCACCTCAAGCGCTGAGCGCTCCGATGACCCCGCCGCAGCGGCTGCGGCGCATCGACGCAACGGTTTGGATGCAAAACAGGCGGGCCGCATGGACGATGCTGCGCAGGCGTTTCGGCGCGCGCTCGATGCGATGCCGGACGACGTCGAGTCGGTGGAAGCGCTCGCGGATCTTCCAGGCGCAGCCGACGCCGAGGAGCGCGTGCAGGCCGCGCTGACAGCGCTGGGTCGCGGAACATACCCCGTCTCCATCGCGCATCTCTCCAAGCTCGAGCGCGTCGCGCGGCTCGCGGGCGAGTGGAACATCACCTCCGCCTCGCAAGAGCTTCAGCGCGCGTTCGACGGAAGCGCGACGCCCGCAGCGCTCTTACTCTCGAAGATTCGGCTCTTGCCCGAAGCGAAGTTCGGCCCGCTGACAAGCATGCCGGAGAGCGCCTGTCTCGCATTCGCACGCCTGACGGTCGAAGCCCTGCTTGAGCTGGACGCGGCGGAGTTCGTCTCGCTCGGGGCATCGCGCGCGGACATCAAGGTGCAGGGTGCCGATGCGAACGCGGATGTGCTGCATGCCATCGCGGGCCAGTTCGGCGTCGCGGGGGATGTCTACCTCACGGGAGAAGGTCGCCTTCTTCAGGCTGGCGTCATGAAGGCGCGCCCCGCCTACGTAATGGGCAAAGCCCTTCGCGGAAGCGCGCTCTCCTACGACGCGGCCTTCCTCTGCGCGGGTGCCAAGCTTGGCCTCCTGCCGCTCGCGACACGCGCATCGCGCGGTGGTTTGCATGCGGTCTCGACGGCCCTTGCAGCCTTCGCGAGTGCGTGTGGCTTCGCACTCGCCGCCGAGTCACGCGACGGCTTCTCCGAGCTTGCGCGCGCCCTCTCGAAGGTGCTCTCGCGCGAAGCAAAGAAGGCTGCGTCTGACCTCGCCCCTTCGCTGCAGGATCCCAAAGTCATCGCGCTCTGGGTGCGTGACTTCCACTACACGCTGGTGCGCGCAGCGACCTTCTGTTCGGGCGACGCGGCCCGCGGTCTCGCGGCGCTGACAGGGACTTCAGCCAAGGTCGAAGTGGTCACATCGTCGGAGCAGGCGTCGGCGTTGGCGCGCGATTGGTTGAGACCCGAATGGCTGACGCTTCGAGGCGAACTCGGATGGCGCGCCGAATGACCTGCATCGTTCATTTCGTTCCCGCGAGGGAAGGCAGCAAGTTGCTTGAAGGAGAGCTCACTTGAGCGACAAGGACGGCAAGGCTTCACCGCCCGGTGGACCAGACAACACTTCGTTCGATCTCGATTGGGACGATGCGCTCAGCGATTGGGAAAAGGATGTTGAAGGGCGCGCGAAGGCCGCTTCGACGCCGATCGACAAGCCCGCTGCGAAGCCTCCGGCCGCGCCCTCTCGACCGCTCTACCAGCCGCCGAACGCGGAAGAGGTCGCGAAGATGCGTCGCGCCAAGCCGGTGCACATCCCGGTGAGCACCGACGACGTCGACGAGACGGTCATCGGCCAGACCTTGCGCAAGCCCGTCTCAGGCCGCTCGACGCCCGTCCCTGAGCGCCCCGCGACGCAGCCTGAACGCGCGACGCAGCGACCTTCCTCCGGCGACATTGAGCTCGACGAGTTGCTCGCCAACTTGGAGGACGACACGCGGCTCTATCCGAGCGCCAGCGCCCGCGCCGTGAGCTCGATGCCCGCGCGTCCGATGCCGCCCAAGCCGGTTCCGCCTCCTCCCGGTAGGGCTGGCGCGCCGCGACCCGCGCCGCCTCCGCTGCGCCCCTTGCTGAAGCCGGCCGCGCCTCCGAACGCGCCGCCCAAGGCTCCCCCGCCCGCAACAACCCCCGACAAGGCCACGACGCCGCCGCCTGTTGCCGATGTGGTCGAAGAGCTGACGCCCGCCGCCGCGCTCCCTGTCGAGCAGGTGAAGGCCGCGCTGGACGATGGGTTTGATCTCTCGTTTGGAAGTCTGCACGACGACCTGCTCTCCGCAGTGCCTGCCGCAGCGCCGCTCAAGGCGGCCGCAGCGACCCAAGCCTCGGCACCAACGCCCGTTCCACCCGCGCCTGCGCCCGCGCTCACAGCCGCCGACGACGACGGTCTCGACGCGCTCTTCGATGACATGGAAAGCGCGCTCGCCCCCAAGGCAGCGCCGCGTGCGGTGAAGGCGGCAGAGGTCGCAACCGAGACAGCAACCGAGGCGGAGCCTGTCGATGTGCTTGATGCCGAGCCACTCGACGATGCCTCTGACATCGCGATCGAGGCGCCGAGCAGTGCGGACGTCCACGACCGCGTGACTGCGCCGCCCGCTCCCGCTGCCTCCGAGGCTGTCGCAAGCGAAGCGGATATCGCCGATGTCTTCGAACTCGATGCGGAGCCGGCTGCAAGTACGGAGAGCGAAGCGAGTGCCGCGAAGGCTGCGGTCCCGAGCGAGTCGGCGGCCATCAGTGCGCCCGTCGACACGTCCAGCGCGGGCGTCGTCTCGTCCGCAGGGCAACTCTCGACGCCGTCTTCCGCGGGCACAATCCGCACCGATCGCGGCGCACAGGCAGCACGCCGGACGCTCAAAGCGCGCAAGCCACGCCGCGAGTTTTTCCCGCTCGTGGGCCGTCAGCCAGCGGCCGCGATGGCGCGCGCTGAGATGCTGGAAGAGGCGTCGCGCAACGCGAAGTTGAGCCCGCTTGAACGTGCGAGCGCGCTGGTCGCTGCGGCAGAGCTTCGACTCCGCGCGGGTGATGCGGAGGGCGCGCGCGCTGTGGCGCTGCGCAGCACCGATGCCGACGAGTCGCACGTGACCGCTGCGCGCACGGCAAGGCTCGCGGCGCTCTCGAATCAAGATGCAAGCGCAGCCAAGCGCGCGCTGGCCCGCGAGGCCGCGAACGAAAAGGATGCGCCTGAGAGCGCGTCCTTCTGGGCGACCTTGAGCGCGCTCGGGCAAGGTGAGGGCACCGAGGCCGCAGTTGCCGCATCGCAGGCTTGGACGGCTGCGCAAAGCCTCGTCAGCGCTGCGGCCGTGCTGGCATCCGAGGCCGCGGAAATCGAGCCCGTGACGGCCTGGCTTCGCGCCCGTGGCGACGGATTCGCGCTCTCGCTCGTCGAGAGTGCAGCGTGGCGTGCCCTGGAGCGTGGCGTGGTGATGGACACGGGTGCGCCGTCGGCGAGTCGTGCCTTGCGACAGCTTGCAGGCGCCGAAGGCAACCAGCGCGACGCGCTCTGGCGTGTTGTCGCTGAGAACTCGGAGGGTGAGCTTCACGACGCTGCCGTGGGGCTTCGTTTGCTCGAGAGCGATACGCAGACCGAGGCGGCAGCGTCCCCCGGAACACGCCGTTTGTTGGCCTTGGAAGGCCTTCGCCTGCGCGCGGTCACCGCGGGCGATGCCGTTACCGAGGGGAACCTCTCGGAGCGCCTCGCCTCCTCGCTCTCGGAGGGGCACCGCGTGGCGTTGCTCAGTCGGGCCGCGTTGATTCGCTCTGGCGCGAGCCTGCACGAGGCCGAGGCCATCGTCTCGGGCCTTGCAGAGGCGTCCTCGGGTGCGTTGAGTGCTGTGCGCGCACGCCTGGTTGAGCTCGACCCCGAACGTCGTGCGGCCGAAATCCAAGAGCAGGGTGCGCTCGTTGTGTGTGCGCGTCTTGCTGCGGAGACGCAGGGCGATGCGACGAAGGCGAGCGAGGAGCGTGC
Organism: Sandaracinaceae bacterium; assembly: GCA_044373065.1. Taxonomy (GTDB): domain Bacteria; phylum Myxococcota_A; class Polyangia; order Polyangiales; family Sandaracinaceae; genus JAFLCL01. The sequence continues at coordinate 13,416 of JBILQT010000022.1, read as the reverse complement.
GCTGCTCGAGCGCGCACATGCCGAGTCTCCCGACGCAACGACACGTGAGCTCGCGCTGGATGCCGGTCTTGCCGACCCGCGGGTCGGCAGCGAACTCGCACCAACGCTCGCAGCAAGCCTCGCGAGCGACGTGGCGCTGGGTGAGCTTGAGGGCGGCAACATCACACGCGTCCGCGCGTTCGAAGGCACCTCCGAGGCACGTGCCAAGGCGTGGCGTGAAGAGGCCGCGAGCGAGGCGATGGATGCGTCGTTCGCCTGGCGCGAGGCGTTTCGTGCATCGCTCGGTGAAGACAACGCAGCCGCAGCGGATGCGCTCGCCCATGCGCGTGATGTTGCAGGTCTCGATGCAGCGGCGTTCGCGCTCGCCGAACGCGATGCAAGCGCTGGCAATGCGGCACGCGCCTACGAGGCCGCAGCCAAGCAAGCAGCGGACGGTGAAGCACGCGCCACGTTGCTCGTGCGCGCCGCGATGGCGGCGGTGGCCGCTGAGGAATCCGAGCTCGCGCGCGACTTGCTCACACGGGCGAGTACGGACGCTGCAGGCGATCCTGTGCTTGCGCTGATGCGTTGGCGCGATGCCGTCGGGCAGGGAGAGCGCCCTTCCCTCGCGCTGGCGGATGCACGTGCAGAGTCGTCCACGGCATCGGCACGTGAAGCGCTTCTTGCGCATCAGCATCTCGTCGTTGGCGAGGTTTCAACCAGCGCGCAGGCTTCGGATGCGAGCGTCGCGAGTGCGTTGATTGCCGACGCGAAAGCACGCGCTGAGGGCGTTGAAGAAGCGGCGCCCACCGCCCTCTCAGAGGCCAGCTTGGGCTTTCTGCGACGCGCAGAGCGCGCCTTCATGCGTGCCGAAACACCCGCCCTGCCGAGCGGTTTGGAAGCATCGTGGCCCGACGTTGAGCTCGAGCTGACGCGGCGCATGGAGCCCGCGGAACGCGGCGTTCAGGCACGCCTCGCGTACGCTGCGGCGCTCTCACAGCCGCTGAACCCAGCCTTCGAGTCGAGCTGGTTGAAGTCGGTCGCAGAGGCACCGACCGACCTCTGGCTTGCGCGCCGCATCGCATCGCTCACGCATCGCGCCCAGGGTGAGGCTGCCGCTGGAAGAGCGATGCTTCGCGTTGCGGAGTTGGTTGCGGGCCCGAACGAGCGCGCCTCGCTCGCGGCGACCGTTGATCTCTTGGCCCCGAGCACCGCAGACCTTGAGACCATCCGCGCGTTCCACGTTGCTGCTGCCGAGCACTCGCTCTTGGCGGAGCACCTTGGCGAACTCGAGCGTCGCGCGGGCTCACACGCGGAGTCGGCTGCGGCGTACGAGCGCGCAGCACGCGCATCCCATGCACCCGCACGTCGCGCGCGTCTCTTCATGTCTGCCGCCGAGGCCCACGAGGAGCACGGTGACGACACGCGTTCCGTCGCAGCGCTTGAGGAGGCTTCACGCGCGAGCGTCACGTACCCAGGCTTGTTCGACAAGCTGCGCGAGAAGCTTGAGCACCTCAACCAAAGCGAGCGCCTCTCGGACCTCGTCGCGCGACGTCTCGCCGCAGGTGGCGATGATGTGGGCGCGGTGGAGCTCTTCCTCGCGCAGGCTTCGCTTCGCGAGACAAGTGGCGATGCGGAAGGTGCGCGCGCGGCGTTGCGCTCTGCACTCGACCTCGCCCCGGAGAACGCGAACGCGCTCAAGAAGCTCGCGCAGCTCTCCCTTCGTGGAGAGGACTATCGCGGCGCGGCAGAGGCCCTTGTGCGGCTGGCAAAGGCGCGTCCTGAGCTCGAGGAACTTCGCTGGATCTTCTTCGAGCTCGGCAAGATTTACGATGCGCACATTCCTGATGCGAAGCGTGCAGAAGCGGCCTATCGCCGTGTGCTGAAGCTCGCGCCGGACGACCTGCTCGCGACCGAGAAGCTCGCCGCGCTCTACCGTCGCGAGGGCCAACTCCCAGCGGCGATTGAGCAATACGAGGCCTTGCTGAAGGGCGAGATCGACCCAGAGCAAGTGCGCATTCATCGCCTCTCATTGGCCGCTGTGCATGAGCAAGCGGGTGACGCGCGCAAGGCGGAGCAAGTGCTCGAAGCCACGCGGCGCTCGGGCCCGACAGAGGTCGGCACGCTGCTCGCGCTCCGTGAATTCTATACGCGGCAAAATGCCCAGACCGCGCTGGTCATGCATCTGAACCGCGCCTCACAGGACTTTCGGCATGCCCTCACGTCCGACCTCACCGATGAGGCCGCGTGGACGGGACTTGTCGAGGTGCTCTCGTGGCGACCGAAGCAGGATGCGGGACAGGTCGCGGCTTCCGCGGCCGTGGCGCTCGGCGTGGTCGACGTGGAGGTCGCGCGCCTGCTCGACGCAGACGGCGCCGCAACGCCGCGCCCAGACCTGATCGCGATCTCGGAGACTGAGGAGATCATCGCGCCGACGGTGCTCTCTTCCGCCGCACGTCAGGCACTTCACCTCATCGGCCCCTACATCGACAAAGCCGTGGGCTTTGACCCGCGCAACTACCGCGCAGAGAAGCTCTCGCCGAAGGACCCAGCCGCGACGAAACTCGTCTCCGATGTGTGCGGTTGGCTTGGTCTGAGTGAGGTTGAGGTTTGGCTCGCTCCGACGTCTCCGCGCGTGTGTTTGCCCTTCGGCTCACAACACGCTGCCGTGCTGCTTGGTCGCGACATGATGAATCTGCCCGAGGCGGAGAGGCAGTTCCTCCTCGCGCGCTCGTTCTTCATTGCAAAGGCTGGCTTGGCCGGTGTGTTGCGCGCAACGCCGCAGGAGGTTTCGGCCATGCTCGCGTACGTCGCGCAGCAATTCGACCCAGCCTTCCAGCCCATCGGCCTCGACCCAGGACAAGTGCAAGAGCAGGGTCGCAAGCTCGCCAAGCACGCGCCCCGACGCGTCATTGAAGAGGCCGGAGCCGTCGTCTACGAGATGGTCGGCGCGCCTGAGTACGACCCCACCAAGCTCGCGATGGCCGCATCGGAACTCGGCGATCGCATCGGTCTGCTCGCGACAGGCTCTGTGCCCGCCGCGCTCAACGCCCTCTTGAAGCTCGCCGGCGAGACGAGCCCCAGCAACGACGTTGCGGCCCGCGTCGCAAGCACCAAGCGCTCGCCCGAGGCGCACTCGCTCATCGCGTTTGCGATTTCGGAGGCTCACTTCGACGCGCGCAAGCGCCCCGCACGCTGATATGCGGATTGGCTTGCTCGGCCCGACCGACGATGAAGAGGCGCTGCGCGAGGCAACGTCCTTCCTCCTCGGGGATGCAGACGCTGAGCAGGTCATCTTCCTCGGCGAGGCCGCCTTCCTTGAGCGCGCAATCGCCCACTGGGCAACGGATTTGGGCTTGGGCGGCGGCACAACCTTCCTCGACCGCGCACTCGCCGCGAGCCTTGCCGAGAACCCGCGCGCGCTCGATGAGTTTCTCACCGCGGACCTCTACGCACGCCGCCTCCTCGACGTGCGTCGATTGCCAGACTCGCCCGCACGCGCCGTGGAGTTCATGGACGACCGCATCGTCCTCTTTGTGCGCGACAAATCCGTGCTCGACGAAGAAGACATCGCGAACGCGAACCTCATCGTCTACGCGACAGCGCCCGAGTCGCAGCTTCACAAATTTGGTCGACGTGCGTTCTTCTCACCTGGACCGCTCAGCGCAGGCCGCGTCGGTGTGATCGAGTCGAGCGAGGAGGGCTTCAGCATCGCGGTCTATGACGTCTCGGGCATGCCGATCCTGCGCGAGTCCCTCGCGAACGCGGTCACGAAGGTCATGGTCTCATCGTGATCGGCATGATTGAAATACGACTTCAATCCTATCGGGACATGAAATCAACATGTCCACATTAGAGACGCTTGAGCGCGCGAGGGATTGGAAGCGCGTCGCCGTTCTCGGCGGGAGCTTCGACCCGCCGCATGTTGGGCACGTCCTGCTCGCGACCTACGTGCTCTCGGTGGGCAACTTCGACGGCATCGTGATTCTGCCCACCCACACGCATGCCTTCGGCAAGGTGATGACCTCATTCGCGCATCGCCTCGCGATGAGTGAGCGCGCCTTCGCCGTCCTGGATCGCACACGCTGCATCGTCTCGTCGCTTGAGGCGGAGCTGCCCTCGCCAAGCTTCACCGTGCACACCTTGGAGGCGCTTCATGCGGCGCTACCTCAGACATCCATGCGACTCGTCGTCGGCGCCGACATCCTCCCAAGTGCGCACAAGTGGCGAGAGATTGAGCGTGTCCGCGCGCTCGCGCCCTTCTTCGTGGTCGGCCGTGCGGGCTTTGAGAGCGTGAGCGATGCGCACGCAGAGCTCATCCAAGTCAGCTCGACCGAGATGCGACAGAAGCTCGCAGCTGCGGAAGATGTGACCTCGTGGATGTCGTCTTCCGTGCGGGCGTACATCGCCGAGCACGGGCTCTACGGAGCCTAGCGATGCGCGTCGCGATCATCGGCCGCGGAAAGTTGGGGCGCGCGTTGGCGCGTGCGCTGCGGCTTCAAGGGATTGCTGTATCGCTCTTGCGTGGACGCGGCTCCCCAGCGACTCGACGCGCGATTGCCGAGAGTTCACTCGTGTGGATTGCGGTACCCGACCCGTTCATTGAGGAGGTCGCCCAGCGCATCGCACCCTTCGTGAACGCGGCGCATTCCGTCGTGCATGCGAGTGGCTCGTGGAGCCCAGCCTTGCTGGCCGCGTGCGCTCATTCGGGTGCGCATGTCGGCGTCTGTCATCCCCTGATCTCGTTCGGGCCACGCACCTCGCTCATTGGAGCAAGCTTCGTGTTCGATGGCGATAGGCGCGTGCGTGGCGAGGTCGCGAGATGCGTTGCAGCGCTGCAAGGACGACTCGTCTCAGCGCGCGTACACGGCCCTCGCTATCACGCCGCCGCTGCGCTCCTTGCGAACGGAGCGACCGCGCTTGCGGCCGAGGCAGAGCGCTGGATCATCGCCGCAGGATTCCCCGCCAAGGATGCGCCACGCGCGCTCGGTCAACTGCTCGCAAGCGTCGCGCAGAACGTTGCCGAGATGGGCCCGCGCAAGGCGCTCACTGGACCTATCGCACGAGGGGATGCACGTGCCGTCGCGCGCCACCTTGCGGTGCTCGATGATGCGGAGCGCGATGTCTATGCGCGCATCGCCACGCTCATCCTCCAACTCGCCCGTGAGGGCGGACTCACGCAAGAACGCGCGCTTGAGGTGGAGGCTGCGCTCCGAGCTCGCCCGTAGCGCTCCCGAAAAGAAAAACGCCAGCCCGACCGAAGCCGAGCTGGCGCTCATCAACTTACGGAGCTGCGTTCAGCGAACGTAGACTTCCATGTTCTCGACAGCCGTGGACGTCCAGCCGGAGTTCGTGCTGAGGATGTGCACGCCGCCGCTGTTGTTGCACGCATGGTAGATGGCCGGGTAGATGGCCGAGGCGCCGAAGGGAGCCGGTCCGCAGGTGTGCCAGAGGTACTGCGCGTTGGCAGCGAAGGGGCCCGTCCAGAGCGCAGCGACGCTGTCTCCCGTCGAGCGGAAGGGTGAGTTGGCCGTGAGGACGATGCCAGCGCGGAGGTTCTGGATCGGAAGCGTGTTGGCCACGCTGGTGATCGAGCGCGTTGCGGCTGCGCCTGCCGTGCGGATGTGCACCTGCGATCCTGCCGTGGCGAGTGCCTGGGCGAACGTAGCTGGCAGGTACGTTCCGGAGTTCGGAAGCACTGTGGCCGAAACCGTCTGCCTGTCTGGGCCGAGCGAGTTGCTGGCCATCAGGAGCGTCCAGCCGCCGTTGGTCATGTCGCAGTAGACGCGTGCTGACACGATGGTGCCGCCCGCGGCGTCTGGGTCGATGAAGTAGGTGCCGTTTGCGGCCGTCGGAGCGGTCGCGAGGATCTCGGCACAGGTGCGTGCCGTGGTGACCGGCACGATGGTCGCGGAGGGCAAGCAGTTGATCGTCACCGAGAACGCTGCGAGTGCGCCCGTGTCGCCGCTGGCGGAGTCGACCGCGAGCAAGCTCCACGTGCCGTTGGCAGGCGCGCCGAGAACTGCGGGGTAGGTCGCGGCGTAGGAGCCTGACGCGATGGGGGATCCAGCGCCGGGCCAGGCCGCGCCGCCTCGGGCGAAGGTGTACGGGCCGAAGAGATCGCTGCCGTCGCCTGCGCGGTTAGAGAGAACCGTCGTTGCCGTCGGAGCGACCACGCTGATGATGATGTCGCCAGCGTAGCTGTGGCCGGGTGTTTGCCACGCGTGCGTCGTGGAGACCGACGCGATGGCGCATGTCGTGGGGACGGTCACCGAGAGGCGTGCGCCAGCCGGGTCGCGGTCCGGTACGGCCACGGGCGCGCCGCTGTAGCTTACCGTCGTCGAGCAACGCGAAGGCGCGCCGGTGCAGACAAAGCCTGCTTCGAGCGTGCACGTGGCGCTGCAGCCGTCGCCGCCATTGGCGAAGCCGTCGTCGCAGGCCTCGGGGCCGTTGATGATGCCGTCACCACAGCTCGGACCACGCAGCGTGAGCGGCGCAGCGCAAGCAGCGTTGCAGAGCGTGCATGTGGCCGAGCCGTAGGGGCAGACCGTCTCAGTAACGTTGTTCCCGTCGTCGCAGACTTCGCCGCCGTTGCGAACGTTGTCGCCGCAGAAGGTCGCAATGCCTGCACCCGTCGCGCAGGTCGCGGTGCAGACGCTGCAGGTGCGAAGGCCGTACATGCAGGCCTCGGTGACAGCATTGCCGTCATCGCAGGTCTCGCCGTTCGCCGCGTCCGTGCGGCTGTCGCCGCAGCGGCTCGTCGCGCCCGGTGCCGTCTGGCAGGTCGCGTTACAGACCATGCAGCTCATCGCGCCGTACATGCAGGTCTCGGTGACAGCGTTGCCGTCATCGCAGGTCTCTGCGCCATCCGTCGTGCTGTTGCCGCAGAAGCTCGTCGCGCCAGCCACCGTGCGGCACGTTGCGTCGCAGACCATGCAGCTCATCAAGCCGTAGGCGCATGCCTCGGTGACGGTGTTCATGTCGTCGCAGGTCTCGCTGCCAACGGTCATGCCGTCGCCGCAGGTCGCCGTGCAGGTCGTGCCCGTGCAGGTGAAGCCAGCTTCGGTTGCGCACATCGCCGAGCAGCCATCGCCAGCCGCCACGTTCATGTCGTCGCAGGTCTCGCGGCCGACTGCGAGCAGGCCATCACCGCACGTCGCGGTGCAGGTGCTGGGCGAGCCCGTGCAGGTGTAGCCGGTCTCGGAGGCGCAGCTCATCGCGCAGCCATCGCCATCGACGGTGTTGCCGTCGTCGCAGGTCTCGGAGCCAGCCACGACGCGATCGCCGCAGCCCGTCATGCACATGCTCGGTGTGCCCGTACACGAGAAGCCAGACTCGACCGCGCAGGTCGCGCTGCAGCCGTCGCCAGCGGTCGTGTTGGTATCATCGCAACCGTTCGCTTCGGACTCGGCGCCCACGCGCATGCCATCGCCGCAGACGGCCGTGCAGACTGTTGGTGATGCGCTGTTGCAGCTGAAGCCGGCTTCCGCCGTGCACGTCGCGCTGCAACCATCGCCAGCCGTCGTGTTGCTGTCGTCGCAGACGTCCGTGCCATTGATCGTTCCGTCGCCGCAGCGGGGCGCGAATGCATCGGGGTTCATCGCAGCATCGCGCGGGGCTGTGCCCGTATCGCGACCTGCATCACGGCCGGGCGTCCCCGAGTCGTTGTCGGTGGTTCCGGTGTCGATCACCGAGGCGCCCGTGTCGAGAGTCTCGACAGGATCGGGGCAGCCCATGAGGCCGACCGTGGTGGTGAGAATGGCGCCCGTGAGCGCGAAGCGTTTTACCTGTTTCATGCGTACCTTGAGTCGAAGCGCGAATGGATACCTCCGCCTTCACGCAAAGGATTTGCGCTCAGCGTCCCTACCAGTCAGCGGGCGGACCCTCTCATGGGAATCCCGTGAGGAGAAGCGGACTCGAAGATTCTTTAGCGAAGGACACGACGTCGAAGCGCCCGCAGACGCACCGCCGCTCGACGTGCGTCTGGGTCCACCGGGTCAAGCACGAGCAGCATCGCATCGATGTCGGGCACCACGAGCGGCCCGTAGATTTCCGCAGCGAGCGCGGCGCCTTCCTCGGGGCTCCCGTTCCACGCAGCGATGCGTACGAGGTTGATCCGAAGCTGCGCGTCGGCCCGCGCATCCAGCTCCGTCTCCAGGGCTTGGCGGTAGTGGTCCAGCGCCTCCTCGCGCGCGCCAAAGCTCATCAGCGCATGCCCAAACGCGAGATGCCCACGACAGTCCTCCGGATGCGTGTTGATCCACACGCGCAAGTGACGCCGCTCTGCACGCGAGAGTGGCGTCGTCAGGACGCGATGTCGAAAGCGCTCGAGCACACGAGACGGCTCACGTGTCCACGGGTCCGTCGGGAGTTCATCGAGCGCTGTTGTGAAATCCATGTCGGGGGATGGCGCTTCGGGCACTGCGTCCTGCACCACGGCCGCATCCTCGATCGCCCACGGGGCATCCACACCTGCATCCGCGGGTAAGCCCGCATCCACCACACCCCGCGAGATCGGCGGAAGCGCCTGAGGCGGAGCACCCGCAGAGAGCTTGTAGGCACCAAGGCCAAGCACGAGCGCGCAGAGCGCACCAAGGACCGCAACAACCGTACGCGGCGGGCTCGCCGGCAACCCTTGCGGAAGCGTCTGCGCGAGTTCGTCATGAAGCTTCGAGGTACGCGCCACCTCGCGTGCCGGCGTCGTCTTGAGCGCCGACAGCGACGTGCTCCCGGGGAAGAGCGCAGAGCGCACATCGATCAGCGCCGCTCGAAACGCAGCCCCGTCGACGAAGCGAGCTTGTGGTTCTTTCGCGCAGGCCCGCGCGATGAGCGCATCCAGCTCGCGCATCCCGTGAAAAGCGCTTCGCCTCGTCGCGATCGAAGGCAACTCCAGCGTCATGTGCTGCCGGATGACCTCCACCGTCTCGCCCTCAAAAGGCACGGTGCCAGTCACCATCTCAAAGACGACCACGCCCAGCGAATAGACGTCGGTTGCTGGCGTAATGCGATCCCCCGAGGCTTGCTCGGGCGGGATGTACGCAGGCGTCCCCATGATCATCCCAGCACGCGTGAGATCACCCTCGGTGCTGGTGAGAAATTTCGCGAGGCCAAAGTCGAGAACGCGCACTGCCTCACGCCCATCTGGCGTCGCCTGAAGGAAGATATTTCCTGGCTTCAGATCGCGATGAATGATCCCGCGCTCATGTGTGTACGCGAGTGCGCTCGCGACCTCGATCGCGATGTGAAGTGCCCGCTCGATGTCGATGCCTAGTGTGAGGGCATCCTCGAGCGACTTGCCCTCCATCAGCTCCATCACGAGGTAGGGCGTGTCGTCGTCGACGCCGCAATCCACAACAGGAACAACGTTCGGATGGGAGAGCGCAGCGAGCGAGCGCGCCTCTCGATCGAAGCGTGCGCGAAGTTGCTCGTTCGCCGCGTGATGCTCGTGCAGCACTTTCACCGCGATGGCGCGGTCGAGCCTCAGCTGCGTCGCGCGATAGACCGCACCGAGCCCACCCGTGCCGAGCAATGCTTCAAGACGGTAGCGACCGTCGATCACGCGACCAATCAGCGGGTCACGCGTCATGGTTGTAGCGCCGCTTCGCGATGGTGCGCGATCGTTGCCGTCTCGGTCACTACGGGTGACTCTAAACGTTCGTCTCCGCCGCTGTCTCGGATTCAATGCCTGAGCACAGGCACGCCCACGAGACTGTGCGCTACCCTCGCCCGCCGCGAACCGTCACGGACGCGCAGCAGAACGAGGCACAGTGAGTAGTTCCGAAGGCAGAGAGACCGACCCGCAGAAGCGCCCCAAGGCCGTCGTTGTTGGCGTGCAGTTGTCCGATGTGTCGGAGCAAGAGCACACCTCCTCGCTCGAAGAGCTTGAGCGTCTCGCATCCACGCTCGGACTTCAGCCGATTGGGCGCGTCACGCAGAAGCGGGATCATCTCGCAACGAACGCCGTGCTCGGCGACGGCAAGCTTCAAGAGCTCGCCTCATGGACAGGCGGCAGCGGTGTCGTCCCCTCCGGCGCGATTCGCAAGAAGCGCAAGATCGACTCGGACGACGAGGGCGATGAAGACGTCTTCGAGGATGAGTACGAAGACGAGCTCGTTGAGACGCCCAGCGGCGCATTCGGCAACGCCCTCCCCGCACGCGCCACCGTCGTGCTCGTCGATCACGATCTCTCGCCCTCACAAGCACGCAACCTGGAGCGCGCGACGGGCGCCGAGGTGCTCGATCGCACAAGCGTCATCCTCGAGATTTTCCAGCGCCACGCACGCACACGTGAAGCGCGCCTTCAGGTCGAGATTGCGCGCCTCGCGTACTCGGCACCGCGCCTTCGCCAAACAGGTGGCAGTGATCGTCAGCGCGGCGGCATCGGTGGCAAGGGCGCAGGCGAGTCGAGTCTTGAGCTCGATAGACGCAAGATTCGCGACCGCATCGCCGAGCTTCGACACGAGCTTGCGAACATCGAGCGCGAGGCTGGCGTGCGTCGCAAGCGTCGCAGTGAGGCCGCCACGGTCGCCCTCGTTGGCTACACGAACGCGGGCAAATCCTCCTGGATGCGCGTGCTCACCGGTGGCGAGGTCTACGTCGCAGACAAGCTCTTCGCGACACTCGACACGACCGTGCGCGTGCTCGTCCCCGAGACGCATCCGCGCATCCTCGTCTCCGACACCGTCGGCTTCATCAAGAAGCTCCCGCACGACCTCGTCGCATCCTTCCGCTCCACGCTCGAAGAGGCGCGCGAGGCGAACCTTCTCTTGCACGTGCTCGACGCAAGCGACCCTGCCTTCCGTCAGCAGTTCGAGGTCACGCGCACCGTCTTGGCCGAGCTCCACGCGGATGACGCTCCCTCGCTTGTGCTCCTGAACAAGATCGACAAGGTCTCGGAAGAAGAGCGGGTAGCCCTTCGCGAAGAGTTCCCCGAGGCACTCCAGGTCAGCGCGCGCAGCACGGAAGACAAAGCGCTCGTTCACGCCGCACTCGTGCACTTCTTCGAGAAGGACATGATCGAGGAGACGTTCACGATTCCCTACGCCAAGCAGGCGCTCACGAGCCGCTTGCATCAAGAGGCACGGGTTCTCTCGGAGACCTACGACGACGAAGGCGCCGTCGTGAAAGTGCGCGCATCGCGCGTCGTGATGGACCGCTTCAAGAAAGACCTCGCCCGCAAGTGATGCCGGTCTTTCCCGCGCTCAGCATCGTTCTTCCGCTCGTCTTGGTCTGCACGCTCGCCTTCACCATCGAGACGGCACTCGGGTTTGGGGCAACGCTCATCACCGTTGCGCTCGGCTCACTCTTTCTCGGCATCGAGCCCATCCTCCACGCGCTCGTGCCGCTCAACCTTGTGCTCTCGGGGTACCTCGTCGTGCGCAACTACACGCACATCGATCGAGGTTTTCTGTTCCGTAGGCTCCTACCCTTCATGGCGCTCGGTCTGCCCATCGGCATCTTCGTGTTGGCCGAGCTGGATGCGTCGATCCTGAAGCGCCTCTTCGGAGCCTTCCTTGTTGGCGTCTCGTACCTTGAGCTCTGGCGCATGGTGCAAGCGGCCTCCAGCACAAGCGATTCACAAGAAGCGAAGCAAGCGCCACTCGGTGCGTGGCATGAACGTGCGCTGCTGATCCTCGGTGGTGCCATCCACGGCGCGTTCACCACCGGCGGTCCGATGGCTGTGTATGTCACCTCGCGCGTCATCGAAGACAAGAAGGCCTACCGCGCCACACTCTCGGCGCTCTGGGCCTTGCTCAACCTTGTGGTATTTGGCTGGTACGTCGCATCTGGTGAAGTGCACGCCGAGACCGTCGGTCTCACGCTCGCGCTCGCGCCCTCGATCGCCATCGGCATGATCGTGGGCGAAGTGCTCCACGTCCGCGTCCCCGTCGCGACCTTTCGCAAGGTCGTGTTCGGCATGTTGATGCTCGCAGGCCTGATGCTGCTCATTCGCGGTTGAGCCTTCGCTCAGCTCTCGGTCGAGCTCCTCGTGAGCAGTGCAGCAAGCTGCTCACGCGTTGTGCCCAGCAACGTATCGAGGTGCGCGTCGGCGCGTGACCTGTCCTCTTCCGACCATATTGTCATATTTTCGATATGAACTTCATCGCTCGCGCTCGTCTCACCGAGAATGGCGCCCGTGCGCACGTCGAGCACCGTCGTCTCCACGTAGAGCTCAACCCGCGCATCGATCTGCGGCGTGAACAAGCCGGGCAAGAGCAACACGGAGAACGCAGCCCAGCCGTTGGGTGAGCGCGTGGATCGCCAGCCGTGGTCGACGATCACGAGCACGTCGGTGTGCACGCGCGCGGCCAACAGGCGAAGCGAGGCGAGCGAGATTTCGGTGCGAGACGATTCGTCGAATCGCCTGCGCCCAAGGGCCACAAGCGGGCTGATGCGATGGCTCTCGCTCTCACCCGGAAGCCCCGCAAACGTCTGCGCGAGTACATCCTCATGCCCCGCGGAGATGGCGACCCAGGAGAGGCCGTAACCTTCGCGCACGCTGGGTCGGGAGGCGATGAGTGACGCAAGTTCGGCCTCGGAGAGACCGTCGGCCGAGGGCATCGCGCTCTGAATCGCGAGTGTGGGCGCCGTCGAAGTGATGACGCCTCCGCAGCCCGTGGCGAGGCTTGCGAGGGCGAGAAGAAGCACGAGCGACGAAGAGCATCGGAAAGTCATTCACTCTCCGACGCACCAAGATCAGGAAGGGTCTGAAGCAATCAGCGAGCGCGCTTGCTCCGCTTGAACATCACACCCAGCACCACACCCAGCACCCAAAGCGCGTTGCCCCGTCCACCGACCGATGCGCTGCAGCCCGTGCCGTGCAGCGTGTTGATCTGAGGCCGCGTGTAGACCGGGTCGCCGTCCGGGTTCCAGTCGAAGCCCGGATCATCAACGAGCGGGTCGAGCTCATCCCACCGCGGCGTCATGCACGCAGGGTCGATGCCATCGCAGTCTGCGTCGATGCCATCCGAGCAGAGGTCCGTCGCTCCCGGCCGCACGTCTGCGGAGGTGTCGTCGCAATCCACGGTCGCATCCACGCCATCGCGGTCGGCATCCACCGACATGGGCGGCGGTGGCGGAGGCGGCGTTGTGCAGTCGGTCACGCGATAGCTCAACCACATGTCGGGCCCAAACCAGGCGCGCGTCTCGTCGAGGAGGCGCCAGCTGGTGCGATGGATACCCACGGCGGTCGGCGCCGCACCGCGCAGCGTGAAGGTCGTCCGCGCGCCACGTGCAACCTCCACACGCGAGGCCTCGTTCAACGTCACGCGCGCTGCACCGATGAAGGGGTCGGGCGTGTTCGAAGGGACACCCAAGCGCACCGCACGGCCGATCGCACCGGGTGCGAGATCATTCATGTCGGTCCACGTCGCAGTGCCCGCGTTCTGCACCTCGAAGGTGAAAGTCACCGGAGCGCCCGCACAGGCGACGAACTGC
>JBILQT010000577.1:0-2799 GCA_044373065.1 Sandaracinaceae bacterium | reverse complement strand
GCCGTCATCAATGAAGACCCAAAGAAGCTGCGGGCGTCCAGTTATGACGTCGTGACGGAGCGCGAAGCCCACCGCGACTTCTATGACGACGACCTGCGCTTCTTGACGTCGCTGGTGTCGAGCGGCGCGCTGCGTCCCGTCTTCTCGTCTCGAACCCTTGAGCAAGCTGCCGAAACCCACGCAGACATCGACGCTGGGCGTGTTTGCGGTCGCCTCGTCTTCTCTCACCAACGGAACAGCAGGGGCGCTCCATGACTCTCGTGATGGAAGGGAACGCAAACGTCTTCGGAGGCAGAACGCCATGAGCAAGACTTCAGTAACGTTGGATGCGGTCCTGCGCGCTGTGCTCGCGCTACTCACGGCCGGGTCGGCGATCAGTGAGGCGCTGGGCCTGGAGCCCGTAACGCGCTCCCTTGAGGTCCTCGGCTACCCCATGTACCTGCTGCCAGCCCTCGCGGTCACGAAGTTGGCTGCCGTCGTCGCCCTCGTTGCGCCGGTGCCGCGCTGGGTTCGAGACTGGGCCTATGCAGGCCTCGTGTTCGACTTTGCGCTGGCGACGTACTCGTTTGCCAGGGTTGGCCAGTTTCACCTTCCCGACGTGATTCTTGCTCCGAGCTACCTCCTGCTCGCCTTGGCCTCGTTCTTCGTTGGCCATCGTCGCAGCCTCGCGTTGGTTCCGACTCCGGCGATGTCGACAACGTCGAAGAGCCCGACACGAACGCCGTGAGGGTCGGTGAACTCGATCACGGGTTCTTCGGTCTCGGCGGTCGGAAGGGGTACCTTCGTTGAGGGCTACAACGACGACTCCTTGGGTTGACCGGCCCTCTCACAAGCTTCGCGAATCAGCAGAGGCCTTGGCGACACTCGTTCGATCGATTTCGCTGACGCGTGCTCAAGGATTTGTTCGAATGAACAGATGGTAACTTCGCTGCGCCATGACGGCGCCACCGTGTTTTGAGCCGCTGTCAGCCACTTAAACGTCTCGCGGTCTATCTGCATGGCCGGACCGGGGCCTTCTGGCGCAGCGTTTGGGATGCACATCTCGGTCCCCCTCAACGCCGCGGCGAGTGCGCTCATGCATGTGTGCGACCATCGCGCGGAGCGCCTAAAACTGCTCCGAGGAGGTAACCCGCCGAGCGTACAGATCCGTCGCCCCGACCTGAATCACGACCACCTTCACGCGCGGGTCGTACGCGCCAAGATGGAGGACGTGCCCGCCACTGAAGCTCGTGCCCAAAACCCCAAGGCGTTCGGCATCGACGGCCCCGAGACGCTCGAGCTGCCACGGAATGCGGGGCACGAGGGCACCAGTGACGTCAGTCGCCACGTCCAACCGACCCCCGCCGGAAGCTCCCAGGCGGCTCGCCCGGCTGCACTCCGCTCTCCGTGCAAAGCGCCGAGACAGGAACCTTGTCGAGGTGATGCCGCTTCAACAAAGCAGCCTTGTCTTCAGGTGATCGGTGAACTCGCTTCTTGGTCATCAGAGACTCCCTGCCGATAGGTTAATCGGCGTTCAGGAAGTCGTGGTTCAGCTGGTGCGGGACAGCTGACGCCGTCGCGCGCAGCCGCTCACCCAGGCGACCTCCTCCACTTCTCTTTCCAGGCGGTCCGTCGAGCGACCGGTCACGTATCCGCGCGCTACGTGGCGCTCCGGAATCGAAGCTGAACCGGCGAGGGCTGCGCTTCCCGCGCGGACATCAGCAGCGCAAGGACGAGGCGCGAGTCTGGTGAAGACAGCCACAAGCTGACTCCCGTCGAGAACGGGCGCGTTACCGCCTCTTCGTCGTCCCAGCGGAACGTCAGCACGTGGCCCGTGGCGTCGTCGAGAACTTCCACCCCCTGCTTGGTGGCAAATGCGGCGCCCAGCGCATCGACGATCTGGCGATGCAGCGGTCCGCCAGGCAGGTTCACCAAGATCGTCCCGTCCTGATCGACCGAGGTGGTGAGACCGTCTCGCGTGGAGACGCGAAGGAACTGAGGTGTCACGGTCTTTCGCGCGCGCGACGCGGGGACGCTGACCAATATGAGCGCCGCTGTGAGCGCCGCTGGCGCGTAATAGAGCAACGCTCCGATCTCCCCGACGTGCGAGTAGGCGTACGCAAGCCACGGCATGACCAGATAACAGCCCGCGGCTGCTTTCGTCGCGACTTCGTAGTGGAAAGCTGCTAGAGCGAGCACGAACGTGAACGCCATGAGCGGGGTCCACATGGCCAGTGTCTGCGGAGCTCCAACCCAAGAAACGTACTCGACCATCAGGCTGAGGGCACCGTACCCGACGCCCATGGCGAGGTAGGCGATGAGAGGGAGTGCGACGGAAAAGAACGGGAAGCGCATAGGCGAACTCAGGCTAGCGGCGTTGGGGGCTGCGGCAAGCAGTAGCTGAGAGTCGCGACAACTCCGCGCCGGATATCAGAGCGCTCTTGGGATGACTTCGTAGGTGGCTACACACGGATCGGCCTGGGCGACGGATGACCTTTCCGCTGCCCCCTCGATAGTGATGATGGTCAACCTTCAGATCACGACCGGGAGGACCCGTTCATGCCGACTACGATCGGTCGCGCGCGCAACCGACGGGCGTCGTCTTGACGCGGGAGGTGGCGGCGGCCATCGATGGCACCTTCTCCGGCGAAGATGCCCGTCCTTACATGCGTGTCGACGGTTATGTGCTTCAGGACCACCCGAACTTCCATACTTGGAGCGAGCCGGTGTCAGAGGTGCGCCAGGCCAAGCTTGGTTGAGGAGGATTCATGCAGTGAACAACGAGTGATGAAACCTCATTTGCAGTCTTGCGGGATGAGC
>JBILQT010000223.1:0-12439 GCA_044373065.1 Sandaracinaceae bacterium | reverse complement strand
CGGGCTCAAGCGCGCGGAGAAGCCAGCGACCTACCTGCATCCCTTCGGGCATGCCGTGGAGAGCTATTTCTGGCCCTTCATGGTGAGCATCCTGATCTTCCTCCTGGGTGGCGCATTCGCACTCTACGAGGGCATTCACGGCCTCATTGGGATTGTCAGCGGCGCCCATGATGGCGAGCACGGCTCACGCCTCTGGAGCTATGGCGTCCTTGGGCTCTCGTTTGTCTTCGAGGCCTATTCGTGGTCGGTCGCGCTGGGCGAGTTCAACAAATCGCGCAACGGTCGCTCCTTCAAAGACACGCTGATGAGCGCGAAAGATCCGACGATTCCTGTCGTGCTCGCGGAGGACACCGCCGCGCTCTTTGGTCTCGCCATCGCACTCCTTGGCGTCGGTCTTTCCGACCTGACGGGTTGGTCCGGTTGGGATGCGATCGGCTCGACGATCATCGGTGTCTTGCTTGGTGTCGTCGCCTTCTTCCTCGCGAGCCGCACGCACTCGCTGCTCATCGGCGAGAGCGCCTCGAAGGAGGACCGCGAGAAGGTGGAGGTCATCGCGCCGACGGTGAAGGGCGTGCGCAAGGTGCATCAGATTCTCTCGATGCATCTGGGCCCCAAGCAGGTGATCTTGGCGCTCAAGGTGGCGTTCGAACCTGGCCTCACGCTTGAGGATGTAGAGAAGGCGATCAACGCGCTCGAGACCCGCATCCGCGAGGAGCTTCCGCATATGCGCTACATCTTCGTCGAGCCGGATGCGCACTATCAGGCGCCGCTCGATCCGGAGGCCCCGCGGCCGACGGCGAAGGACCTTTGAGCCTCACCGTTCGCCTGCTGAGCGCGCTCGATCTGGAAGCAGTCGAGCGCGTTTCGCATGCCTCATTCGAGCACGATGGCGAGCGCCCCGAGTTCGAGGATGAGCTCGATAGGCCCTACGCACGCTGCCTCATCGCGCTCGATGCGGAGCAGTGCATTGGCTACGCGCTGGGCTGGCGCCTTGGGGATGTGGTCGATGTGATCTCGGTCGCGGTGCTTCCCTCTGCACGCAAGCAAGGCGTGGGGGAGGCGCTGATGCGCGGCTTGATGGCGCTCGCGAAAGACGAAGACGCGCAGAGCCTCTGCCTCGATGTGCGGGCCTCCAATGCGGCGGCGATCGCGCTCTATACGAAGCTCGGGTTCACCGCGGTCGGCAAGCGTCGCGCGTACTACCGCGATGGCGAAGACTCGCTGACGATGCAGGGCGGCTGGGCCACCTCCTAAGCTCACGGACGAGCAGCGAGCAGCGAAGGGGAGCGGAGAAATCAGATGACTGGACGCCGCGTTGGTGTTTGATGCCGACTTGCCCGCGAGCGTGAAGGGGACCTCGCTGGGTGCCCTTCTGGGTAACTCCGGAACCGAGCGTTTGCGCCGTCATGGCCACGGGCTTCCGACTACCCAGAACGATCGTGCGCGTGAGAACGTGGCTTTCGCGCGTGAAGACGCATCGCGTGACGGCGCGGCGTACAGCCAACTTCTGTTCTCCTGCTCTCTTCTTCTCTCCCCCGATGAGAAGAGCTCAACGCAGCGAGAAGCTCCACTCCGCGAAGGCCGCACCCGTGCGACGACGCTCGCCCCAGGAGGCCTCGGCGACCAGCCCGGGCAACGTCCCTGCGATGCGCAGCGCAGCCTCATTGCGTGCGCGCAGTGCTGCAGCGGCCGGCATATCTGGGCGCGACGTGAGCACGCCTTGCACCTCCGTCACGTACGTCTGAAGCGCGGCGCTCGCTGCACCCCCATCGCCGTTCTCGATCGCGTGACCACAGACCACGAGCGCATCGGCCAGGCTTGCGTCGAGCGTTGCGGTCATCGCGCCCACCGCCATCGCTTGCGGGGCACTGGCCAGGTCGAGCGCGCCCTCCACCACGATGGGCCTTCCGCTCGCATCGCTGAAGCGCAGCGAGACATGCGCGATGTTGCCCGTATGCGAGACGGTTGCGGGCACCACGAAGGTGCGTGTCTCACCGGCGGCCACTGCGCCCAAGCGGAAGCTCGACTCGCCCTGGAAGGTCACGCCTTGGGCGGCTTCTACGTTCGTCACGAGGTCGGTCGCGACGATGCCGCCGCGTGCCTCGATCTCAGTCTCGAGAAGCACACGAAGCTCGCTTGAACGCGGTGCGATGCGGAAGTCTCCGCCGCCCTCTGCGGCCAAGGTGGAGAGCACGCCGGTGTGGAACTCGGTGCCAAGTCCGACCGAGAGCGTGATGGCGCCTGCACGCGCATTCGCTTCTGCTGCAAGGGCGCCGAGCTCATCGGGCATCGAGAGGCCGCCCTGGGGGACACCATCGGAGACGAGGATGACGAGCGAGCGACCGCCCGTCTGCACGCGCCCGTAGGCCAGGCGCAGGCCTGCTTCGATGTTGGTGCGTCCGCCGAAGTGCAGGTTCGCGATCACCTGACGTGCATGTGCGCCATTGCCGATCGGCATCGGTGCGAGCGCCTCGGTTGCGTCTGTCCCGTAGACGACAATCTGCAGCTCATCCTGCGGCCTCAAGCGCGCCACCACGGCATTGGCGGCATCGAGCACATCGCCCCAACCACCGCGCATCGACTGGCTCGCATCGATGACCAGGTGCACGCGGAGGGGTGGGCGCACGGCCGGTGGCGCGAGGCCTTCCACCTCGACGACGACCTGCGTCTGACCGCCTGCGACAGGCAGTGCGTCGTGTGCGAGCGAGGCATGCACGGCGAGGTGCGGGTCGGCGTAGAGCGCAGGCGTGGTCCACGGCACTTCGATCGGACGCAGTGCGCTCAGTTGTGCGAGCCCGCCCGTGACCTGAACACCACCCTGACAGAGACCCCAGAGGCCGACCTGGAGTGTGCCTGTGGAGGCAAGGCGTCCGGTGACCTCGACGCTTGTGGCCGTGCTCATCGGGGCGGGGGCGACTGCGCCTCCGGAGGTGCTGGCTGCGACGACGAGCGTTCCGTCGGTCGAGACGTTGGTCTCGCTTCCGACGATGACGACGGGGGGTGTGGCGCTCTGGGTTGCGAGTGTCGCGCTGGCGGATCCGTTGGCGTAGCCGGCGACCGCGGGGGGTGCGGCGGGGCCATTCCACGAGGACGCGTAGGCCTCGCCTGCGTAGTAGTGCATGCAGCCATTCGTCAGGAGGCTGCCCGCACAAAGGCCGAGGATTCCGATCGTCCGTGTCCAGCGCATGGTCGGGAGACGATGGCCCAAGTTCAGTTATTCACACCCTGTTTTTTTTGTCTGCTTGGGTGGTAACTGGCGTTCACACGTTGGCTTTGTCGGGGCGTGTTCTTGGCTTTGGAGGGGGTCAGAGGCAGAGGGGAGTCATGCTGGACGCCGCGTTGGTGCTCGATGCGCCTCTCAGGCGAGGGCCAGGCGATCGTGCTCGCGGCGTTCTGGGTAATTCCGCAGGTCGGCCATGACGGCGCCAACGCTCGGTTCGGAAGTTACCCAGAACGACACCGAGCGAGGTCCCGTTCACGCTCGCATTCGAGTCGGGGTCGAGCAGCAACGCGGCGTCCAGCCATGTTTTTGTTCTGCTTTTTCCCGTTTCCGAGGGCATTGGGCCGCCCACAGGTCTGTGGTTGTGCCAACGAGCGGAGAAAACGCGAACCACAGGTCTGTGGGTGGCACAAAGCGACAAGGTTTGGCCACCCACCGGCCTGTGGTTTGGAATTCCTGCACGCGTTTTGGCGACCCCAGCTCTGTGGTTTGGAATTCCTGCGCGCGTTTTGGCGAGCACAGCTCTGTGGTTTGGAATTCCTGAGCACGTCTTGCCGACCACGGGTCTGTGGTTTGGAATTCCTGCACACGTTTTGGCGACCACGGGTCTGTGGTTGGCCTTTCCTCGTCCTGTTTCCCAAACCAGCCGACATAAGGCGGCGAGGCGTGCGCGAACACGAGCAGCGACTTGCGGTGGGCCGTGCGACCCTCGTGGGATGCGCCTAACCACAGCCCTGGGTTCGCTCCTTTTCTTGGCCGCTGCTTGCTCCACGGAGGCCACACCTCCCCGCGACGCGGCCGCACGTCCGGATGCACCCCCGGATGCCGAGGACCCGGTCGATGCATCGCTGGTCGACACCGCGGTGGCCGATGCCGCCGAGGCGGGCCCGCCGTCCATCCCGCGTTGGTTGCTCACGGTCGAGAACAGCGGCGTCGACAACGAGGTGCATCGCTTGCTGCGCGTCGGCGTGGCCACCTCCGACTACGGCATGACGCGTGAGATCTGCGCGAACATCACGCTGCCCACGACCGTGCCTGCCTCGAACATCATCTCCTCGCTCACCTTCAACCAAGGGCGCCTGCTCGCCTCCGGTCGTGGCGTCGAGCCCGGCGACACGATGTTCGAGATCGACCCGTGCACCTGCACCGCCACCGTCGTGGGCCCCTACGGCTACAGCTTCGTGCCGGGCATCACCTCGATCGGCGTCGACATGTTCGGCATCACCACTGCCGCAGACTTGGTGATCGGCATCAACCCGATGACGGCGATGGGCACCAGCCTCGGCATGCTCCCAGGCGATTGGGGAACGGCCGGCCTCAGCTGGTCGGGACCGACGCGCAACAGCCTCCTTGGCATCAGCGGCGCCGACGACACGCTCGTCGAGTTCAACCCAGCCACCGGCGCCGTCGTCGGCAGGCCAACCACCCTCGACTACGACTTCGGCTCCGTCGGCATGGAGTACCACCCAGGCATGAGCACCATCTACGCGTGCTCCGGCGAGGGCAACCTCCTTGAGGTCAATGCCGCCACCGGTCGCGTCACGGTCGGGCCGATGATCTCGGTCGGTTGCAACAACCTGGCAGCGCCCTTCGGCAACGTGGACTGCGTGCTCTGAGCGGGGGTCGGCGTTCTGAACTGTCTCGCGGAGACCGCGATCCAACAGAAACGCATTGATCCAGGATCAATGCGTTTCTGTTGAGTGTCAGGTTCTTCCTGCACCGTTGGAATTCGGGTTGCAGTCGATGGAGTTGGCCGCGACCGCACCTCGATGACCTGCCACCCAGGCGTAGGCGGAATCGTCCTCTTCATCGGAGAAATCGGGGAGCGCATCCCCATCGGTGTCGGCCTCATGCGAGTCGCCGTCGAGCGGGTCGAAGCCGTTGGCCATCTCAAAATCGTCGGGCTGGCCGTCGTCGTCTGAGTCGACATCCGGGTCCGCCGTGTCGCTCATGTCGGTCCAAAAGTAGTACTCGAAGTCGTCCCCAAAACCGTCGCCATCCGAGTCGACGCGATTGGGATCGGAGCTGAACGAAGCGCTCTCCTGCCCGTTGAGAAGGCCATCGCCGTCCGCGTCGCTGTATGTCCCCGCGTCGTCGAGATTGAGCTCAAGGTTGTCTGGCGTTCCATCGCCATCGCTGTCCGCAAGCTCGGCGCGCGTCCCTGTACCGAACACCTCAAAGCCATCGGGAATCGTGTCGCCATCGCTGTCGAACGCGGCTGGATTCGTTCCAATGAGCGACTCCGCTTCATCGCTGATGCCATCTCGATCTGTGTCGACACCTTGGCTTCCCGCGCGGTCTCCGAGCGTGAGGGTCAGATAGTCCGAGTTCTCATCGGTGGCTGGGCCCGTGAGGCCATCGAGACGGATGCGGACGACGGTCTGTCGGCCATCAAAGAGACCCGCCAGGCGCGTGCGCTCAATCCACACCGGCTCGAGATCAGCCAGTGCTGCGACGCGCTCGGATGAGGCTGGCGTACCGGGCACCGACGCGGTGTACGGCCGGGGCATGCGCTCGGTCGGTGGGCCTCCCTGCGGAGATGCCCAGGAAGTCAGGGTGATGAGGACGCCATAATATAGTGGTCTGATTGAAATCATGTGGGTGTTGCTCCGTTTTTTCGGCCGAGAAGACCAGAGGATCTTGGTGCGTTCAGAGGACATCCCCCGGGGTCACCGGGCCCGTGTAGCCGCCTGCCGCGACGCCGCGACTTCGACCCGGAACCCACGCGTAGACATCCTCGTCGTAGGAATCGACGAAGTCTGGAAGGGCATCCCCATCAGCGTCGGGCTCGTGCGAGTCGGCATCCTGCGGATCGAAGCCGTTGGCGACTTCGAAGTCATCCGGCTGGCCATCGTCATCCGCGTCGAGGTCGGGGTCCTCCGCGTCGTTCATCGCCGTCCAGAAGAGGAACTCGTAGTCGTCTCCGAAGCCGTCGTCGTCGGAGTCCACCGAGGATGGGTCCGACGCGAACGACGCACGCTCCTGGCCATTGAAGAGCCCATCGCCGTCGGTGTCGCTGTAGGTCATCGGGTCGTCGAGATCGAGCTCTGCATCGTCTCGGGTTCCATCGCCGTCGCTGTCGGCCAACTCGGGTCGTGTGCGCGTTCCGAACGCCTCAAAGCCATCCGGAATTGTGTCGCCGTCGGTGTCTGCCGCATCAGGGTCTGTGCCGATCGCCAGCTCGGCCTCGTCACTCAATCCATCGCGATCGCTGTCGGCGCCCTGACTACCAGAGCGATTGCCGAGAATCAGGACGAGGAAGTCCGAGTTCTCATCTGTGGCGGGGCCCGTGGAGCCGTCACGTCGGACGCGACAGGTGATGGGCATGCCATCCGTGAGCCGAGCAAGTCGTGCCCGCGTGACCCACACCGGGTCGAGATCACTCAGCGCCGTAACAAGCTCAGGGGCAGCCTCGCCCGTGGGCGGCTGCACCATGTTCGGGCGCGGCATGCGCACGGTCGGAGGCCCCGCTTGGGGTGAGGCGCACGAGCTCAGGGCAAGCAAGGCGAAGAGGGAAATCGTATTCCGCGCGGCACGCATGAAGCCTCCTTGAGATGCGCCGCGACACGCGTGCATCTGGCTTCAGTTGTCGGCCGTGGCACGGACGAGATCAACGACGCACACCTAGAGATTGTTCGAGGTCGAAGGTACGCGTCGGACGACATATGAATGCAATCGTATTTCTATACGTGAAGCTCATGCGCGATGTGCGCGCGCTCCGTCTCGCGTGCGTGTTCGAGGTGTGCGGCAAGCTCGTGAAGCTCGGCGGTTTGCTCATCGACACGTTGCTCGAGCTGCCCGTTCAGCAAGCGCAGCGCGCGTGCTTGCCAGAGGTTCGCAAGCGTCATGCGGTAGCTCAGGTGACCGAAGTAGGTGCCTGCGATGAGGCAGGCGAACATGAAGCTCGCCCATACATAGCTGTACGCATCGAAGAGCCACTCGGGGTGTGGCGCGAGATAGCCAATCGCCATCAAAACAAAGGTCGTTGCGTTGTTCGCGGTGCGCGCGATGGCCGACATCGGCACGGGGATGTTGAGGAACATCGTGGCGTAGAGAAAGTGCGGCCACGGTGTCCCAGGGCCGCCCATCTGACCGAGCGCGTAAGCGACCACGCCTCCCAAACACACCATCACGGGCAGCACGATGCCGACGGGACGCGCGCGCACCCAGGGCACGAACGTGAGGCCAATGAGCAGCGAGCCCGTCAGCGTGATCGTCGCCACGCGCAGGATGAAGAAGGCCTGAATCCCGGCGTCGTTTCCGGCGTAGAGCCAATAGTCGAGCGGCCACCACACAAGTGCGGCACCCACGATCAAGAGGCCCACGCCCTGACAAGAACGCACGAACGCGGGCAGCGTGGTGCGCTCGAGTTCCTCGCGTTCTTGCGCAGCGGTGGGCGTCTCTTCGAGGGGCGATACCAAGACGCGGAGCCTACATCGCGTAGCAGGCGCCGCTGCCGCCTGGGTTCATTCCACCGGGATACGCCGAGCAGGTGAAGCCGGAGGGACACGCCACCAAGGTGCTGCAGGAGCGTCGACAGGCGAAGGCCTCGCTGCCCGAGCGACGCGAGCACTCAAGGTTCGCACCGCACTCTGAGTTCACGGTGCAGGAGGCGCCCTCTGCCCCCGTGCCCATGGCCTCGCAGCTGGCACCGAAGCTGGTCACGTCCTCCTCGGAGGTGGGCGCGCCGTCCCAGAGCTGCCGACTGCGGCAGGTCGTTCCAGCGCGGCAATCGGACCCACCGAGTGTGCAGGTCGGTGCGCACACACCCGCGCGCGGTGCATTTGGGAGCGCAACGCAGCCCTGACCCGCACCACACTGCGACGCTTGCGTGCAGAGCGGAAGACACACACGCGTGTCGGCGGAGACTTGGCCGAAGTTCGAGCAGAAGAGCCCGGCGCCGCACTGATCGGCACCGAGACGCCCGCCTTCGCGCGTGCAGCTTGCGTCGCGCGCAAGGGCACCCGCGGGCACGCAGACGTTCAGAAGACTGCCCCCCGGCGCCGTCCCTGCGTAGGGCGTGCAGCGCTGACCTGCCCCGCAATCCTGCGTGAAGACATCGCAGCCGTAGCGCGTCGCGCCGGGAACATTGGCGCGCGTACCGGTCGCCTCGCACGTCGCGGCACCACCCGCCGCGCTGCAGTTCACGCGCAGGCTCGTGCCCATCAGGGTCGCAGTGCATTCAAGCGGAAAGGAAGAGACCGATGTGCTGAAGGTCAGCGTGTTGCCGACGACGGCTCCGCGGATGGTCCCGCTCGTCACCGTGACGCTCGCCTCGCACCCCGTCTGCGTCACCGTCGCCGTGGGAAAGGGCGAGAAGCCAGCGAGGCTACAGGTGCCCGCGAGAATCCATCCGCCCGTCAGATCGGAACATCCCGTCGCACCCGCGTCGTTGCCTGCATCGGACGCGCTCACAGGGGCATCGGGTGAGGTTGCCGCATCGGGTGAGGTTGCCGCATCGGGCGCAACCGGCGCTGGATTGCACGCGGAAACAAGGCCGACGAGGGAGAGCACTGGAACGATCTGCACAACGCGCATGAAGCCTCCGTAGGACGCCTCAAAGCGAGCGCGTCCGGGCTTCCTTTGTCGGCGATGCACACGTTCGGTTCAACGGTTTGTGCCTAGAGATTTTTCGATGCAGCGCCTCGAATAATCTCGGTAGAGCCCCCCTCCGACGTCATCGCATAGACATGATTGCAATCGTAATGAAATCGTATTGCAATGTGGTCGCGCACACAAAGCGATGACAAACGAAAGCGCGACTTCGCCAAAGGCGAAGAGCCCAGAAGGAGGTGCCCATCGGCAGGGGCAAAGCCCCGAGAGATCCGCGTAGGTGAGGAGCGCAGCGACGAGCCTAGCGAAGGGGTTGTTAGGGGAAGCGAAGCGGCCCCTAACCCGCGGCGCGAAGCGACGCAGCAACAGAGCCCCTAACCCGCGGCGCGAAGCGACGCAGCAACACAGTTCAGTGCGTGACGCCCAAGCGCGCCATGCGCGACTCATCCGCCAGGTACTGCTCATAGCTCATATGCAAATCATAGAACTTCGCACCCGCGAGCTCGATGACGCGCGTCACGAGCGAGTCGACGAACTGCACGTCGTGGCTGCTCACAATCACGCTGCCCGCGAACTTCAGAAGGCCGTTGTTGAGCGCTGTGATCGACTCAAGGTCGAGGTGGTTTGTCGGGCCGTCGAGCAAGAGCGCGTTCGGGTCGGTGAGCATCATGCGCGCGACCATGCAGCGCACCTTCTCGCCGCCGGAGAGCACGCTCGGGTGCTTCTTCGCTTCCTCACCAGAGAAGAGCATGCGGCCCAGGAAGCTGCGCACGAAGTTCTCGTCTTGGTTCTCGGAGAACTGCTTCATCCACTCGATGAGGTTGTTCGCCGTGCTCGCGTGGAAGAAGCGGTCGTTCTCCTTCGGGAAGTAGCCGACGTTCGCCGTGCGGCCCCAGCGCGCCTCGCCTGCATCGGCCTTCATCTCGCCCGAGAGAATCGCCATCAGCGCCGAGGTCGCGACGTCGTTGCCCGCGAGCGCCAGCTTCTCACCGCGTGACATCGAGAAGCTCAGGTTCTCAAAGAGCAGCTCGCCATCGAGGCGCTTGGTGAGGCCTTCGACAAAGAGCACCTCGCGTCCGAGCTCGCGCTGCGTATCGAAAACAATGTAGGGATATTTGCGCGACGAGGGCTTGATGTCGTCGAGGGTGATCTTGTCGAGCTGGCTCTTGCGTGAGCTGGCCTGCCGCGACTTGCTCGCGTTGGCGCTGAAGCGCTGCACGAACGCCTTGAGCTCCTTGATCTTGTCTTCCTTCTTCTTGTTCTGGTCCTGACGCTGACGCAGCGCGAGCTGGCTCGACTCGTACCAGAACGTGTAGTTGCCGCTGAAGAGGGAGACTTTTTGGAAGTCGACGTCGGCGATGTGCGAGCAGACTTTGTCGAGGAAGTGGCGATCGTGGGAGACGACGATCACGGTGTTCTTGAAGTTGAGAAGGAAGTTCTCAAGCCAGAGGATCGAGTCGACGTCGAGATGGTTCGTGGGCTCATCGAGCAGGAGGATGTCGGGCTCACCGAAGAGCGCCTGCGCCAAGAGCACGCGCACCTTCTCGCTGTCATCGAGCTCCTTCACGAGCTTCTGATGCTTGTCGACGGGGATCTGAAGTGCGTTGAGTAGGCTCGCGGCTTCCGACTCCGCATTCCATCCGTTGAGCTCACCGAACTCACCCTCCAGCTCTGCGGCGCGTGCACCATCGGCATCGCTGAAGTCGGGCTTGGCGTAGAGCGCATCCTTCTCGACCATCACAGCGTGAAGGCGCTTGTGGCCCATCAAGACGACGGTGAGCGCAGGGACTTCGTCATACGCGAAATGGTCCTGGCGCAGCATGCTGAGGCGCTGGCCTTTGCCGATGATCACCTGGCCGGAGCTGGGCTCTTGCTCTCCAGCGAGGATCTTGAGGAAGGTCGACTTGCCCGCGCCGTTGGCTCCGATGAGGCCGTAGCAATGCTCGGGCGTGAACTTGATGTCGACGTTCTCAAAGAGGATGCGACTGCCAAAAGAGAGCGTGAGCTTGTCGGTCGAGATCATTTGGCCGCCCGGATGACATACGCATCGCGCTTTGGCCAGCCTTGGGGCCTCCGTGGCGGCTTCTGCACGCTACCTTCGCGCAATGTCGAAGCTCGACGTGACTCTTCGTGCCGCGCAACCCCTGACGCCTGGCGTGCCTGTGCAGGCCACGATCGAGATCTCCACCGAGGAGCCCGTGCACATCGACTGGGCGCAGGTGCGCATTGTCGGCCACGAGGGGTGGAAGGGGGCGCAACGCGTCGAGTTTCTGAACCTGGTCGAGCGCTTCATGGGCAAGGCGCACCTTCAGGGGAGGCAGGTCTTCACGGTCACCTTCGTGGTTCCTGCAGGCTCGCCGCCGTCGTTTCAGCATCCCGATGCCGAGGTCTCGTATGCGATTGAGGTCGACGTCAGCATCCCCTGGGCGATCGACCCACATTGGCGCTGGCCGCTGCTCGTCACCGGCCTGCCCGCAACCTTGTCTGACGATGCCGCGAGCCCTGTGTCGGTGAACGCACTCGGCGGTGACGGGCTCTCCCTTGAGCGAGATCGGTACATGTGTGGAGAGTGGATGCGAGGTCGCCTCCGCTGGTTCGCTGTCGATGCGCCGCATGCCGCGTATGTCGGCATTCGCGAGACGCTCTTCCCCTCGCATGAACAGGAAATGCCGCTGCTTGGGCGCGTGCACGAAGTTCGCGTGTCACTCGACGGAAGCAAAGAAGGAAGCGCCTTTGAGCTCGCGCTTCCGCCGCATCTCACACCGAACTTTCATGCGCGAACGCTGGTGAAAGGTTGGGAGGTTTTTGTACGCCGCACCGATGGCGACCCCAAGCGGCCCTACCTCAGCGCGCCCATCCTCATCCAAGCCGCAAGCCTTGCGTTGGAGGGCCAGGCGAGTGCGCCTCGTCCCGCAACGCTCTCGTTTGTCCCGCCCCCGATGGATCTGCCGCCGAGCATGCTCGCGATGGGTTCTTCACTCGGGTGGCAAGCGAGCGCTGGAGCCCTTTCGCGCACGATGACCATTGGGCTCGAGAAAGCGACTGCGCGTGTGCATCGTGTCCAACGCGAGAAGCCGCATCTCATGGCCGAAGTGGGATTCCCGTCCCTCGGCATTGGCCTTCGCGTGCGCAAGGAGGGCCTGCTCCGCGAGGCGCCTGAGGACATCAAGATAGGCGAGCCCGCGTTCGATCACGCATACACGATTGCGGGCCACGACCCGGTGCAGGTGCGCGTCTTCCTCAAGCCGATTGTGCAACGCCTCGCACGCCATGGGTTTGTGCTCGATCAAGCGAGCGACACGCGCCTTGTTGTCGAGTGCGTCGATGCGAAAACCCAGCAGGCGCTCCACGCGTTCTTGGTCGCGATCGGGGAAGTCCTCGACGCCTTGCCGCATGCGCTCGAAGCCATTCCACCGATGCGCGATGTCGCGCTCGATTTCGCCGGAATGCGTGAGTACGCGGCGCGCGTCGGCGGATTCTTTCGCGCCGGAAACTGCTCGCTGCAGGGCAGGTTGCCCTCGGGACAGACCTTGTCGGTGCGCGTGATCGCGGCCATCGAGCGCAGCAATCCTCTGCTCCTCGAGGTCCGCTTGGAGGGCCTGGAGGGTGAACTCACGATCGCCTCGCATCGCATGTTGATGCGTGGCCCCGAGAGCTTGCGCGGGC
>JBILQT010000222.1:0-12445 GCA_044373065.1 Sandaracinaceae bacterium | reverse complement strand
CCCTCTCCGCATACTCAACCGCAGTGAGCCCACTCTGCCGCCAACCCAACACATGCCGCACACGCTCTTCTTGATTTGTCGTCATGGGCGAAGCGTGATGGATGCGGAGAGGGCGCGAGCGACGGTGATCGCGCAGCGGATACTTTTTCAGACGAAAATCCGCTCCGGAGGACAGAATTTTGTCCTTTTTCGGATTCTGCCCGCGCAGAAGCACTCAAGTTTGTCGTTTTGCGGGTCGCGGGCGCTCCGGGAGGACAGAAGTTTGTCCTTTTTCGGATTCTGCCCGCGCAGAAGCACTCAAGTTTGTCGTTTTGCGGGTCGCGGGCGCTCCGGGAGGACAGATTTTTGTCCTTTTTCGGATTCTGCCCGCGCAGAAGCACACAAGTTTGTCGTTCTGCGGGGTTCGGGCGCTCAGAAACGCAAAAGTTTTCCGTTTTGCGGGGTTCGGGCGTCCAGAAACGAAAACGCTTTGTGTAGGGAGCACTCGGAGGCTGCGCGGAACGGTCTGTGACCGCGTCTGCGACTGTGACCGCGTCCGAGTCTGAGACTGTGACCGCGTCCGAGTCCGAGACTGTGACCGCGTCCGAGTCTGAGACTGAGACTGAGACAGCGTCCGAGTCTGAGACTGAGACTGAGTCCGACTCAAGCGTGGATCACCGGGGCGCCCCAGCCGTCGTAGCGGGCTCCCGCGGCAGTGGCGAGTGCGTTGAAGCGCTGGGTCCAGGTCGTGATGAGATCGACGTCGAGGGCGAGGTCCTGGCGAAGTGTGAGACCGTCGCTTGAGAGGCTCAGGTCAGAGAGGCCGCGCTCGCGGAGGCTCGCCTCGACCTCCTTGAGGGATGCGGGAGGGCCGACGAAGAAGTGGTCGAGGCGATGGATGGCCTCGAAGTTGGTGCCGGCTTCGACCAGGCCACGCACCACGCGGCTGTTCTGGATCCACGCCCAGTTCTCGGGCTTGGGGCGGAGCTTCTCGTCAAAGAAGGACCAGCCGCCCTCGCGCACGACCAGCTCCACCTGGCCTCGCACGGCTTTGCCCTTCCAAGCGTGGAAAGCAGCCTCGAACGCTGCTGGGTCCTCGCACTGAAAGACGATGTCGCGCATGCCGCGATAGAGCATGTGGCCGACCTTGCGGCAGTCGACGCCCCGCGCGCCCAGCTCGGTGACGAGGGCGTCCTCCGCTTGGTTGAGGCGAGCAAGCTCGGCGCGCTGCGGCAGGCCGTTCAAGAAGACCTGCTCCACGGGCGAGAACAGGATGACCCGTCGGCAGTGGGGATGGCCTCGGTGCGCGGGCTCGGTCGCTGCGACTGCATCGACGGTGATCATCGCGCGCTCGCCCTCCCCGTAGGTGTATCCGTACACCTCCCAGGGGCCCTTGGTGATCGCCGCGCGCGTGTCTTTCTTGCCGAATCCAAACCAGCCCATGGGGACCTCTTCTCGCTTAGGAGGGGCCGAGGATAGTCGAGGTTCGTGGCGCGGCGGTGTTGCCTCCTTGCGCATGCGCAGTGACGTGTCGGACGACCTCTGCGCCAATCCTTCACGCCCGCTCTTCTCCACCACGCGCTAAACTCACCACGAGATGGCGGACGTTCCGCGTGGAACCGCAACGGAGAACCGAACGATGAAGTTGAATCGCTCCCCTCACATGCTTGCGCTCGCGCTCCTCGCGCTGGTTGGTTGTAGCCAAGAGCCTGTGCGCCGACGGCGCGACGCGGGGCCCACTCCCTTCTTCTGGGATGGAGGGACCGACGCCCGCTACACGGCACGCGATGCCCATGGTCCGGATGCCAGCGCGTCCTCGTGGATGATGGCGCTTGGTGCAGATTGCTCGCTGGGGACGGGGAACGCGTTTGGCTTCAGCGGCGAGGTCGGTGAGTACATTTCCGCAGGGTTGAGTTGGCGCGAGAGCTCGCGTGAGGGTTGGAGTGCAGCGCTGGTCGAGGAGGACATGCGGCAGGCGATGAACCTCGACGCCCCGGGCTGGCTCTTCGACTTCGTGACGCCGATCGCGACGCCGCTCAGCCCCGGCGAGTACGTGTCGGCGCAGTTGCCCAGGAGCGCAGAGTCAGGGCGGCCAGGGCTTCACGTGTACGGGCAGGGGCGAGGCTGCACGCAAGTCGCTGGGTCGTTCATCGTCTACGAGAGCGAGTTCGTCGACGGCGTGGTGCGTCGGTTCCGCGCCAGTTTCGAGCAGGACTGCGGCACAGGTGTGTTGGTGGGCTGCGTTCGCTTCGTCGCGCCGTGAGTGGTGTCCGAGACTGCGACTGCGACTGCGACTGCGACTGCGACCGAGTCTGCGACTGAGACCGCATCGGCATCGGTCTCCGCATCTGCATCCGTCTCCGACTCGGCATCCGCATCAGGGTCGGCAGAGGCCGCATGCGCCCGGCATCGTCGCGATGCTGCCGGGCGGCGGGGGCGGCGCGGACGAAGGACCTGGCGCGGGCCGGATGTCGATGCCGCCGGCGCGTGCGTGGCATGAGACGCACCCGGGCGCGGCCAGCCCGAGGCAGGCGCCGGTCTCGTCGGGCACCCAGCGCGTGGGTCCGATTGGCATGATGCATCCGCCATCGAAGGGCGTGAACACGCGCACGTCGGAGGCAACGCCGGAGTCGTCTTCCGTGGTGGCGGGGTGCGAGAGCGTGCAGGAGGCGAGGCTCGCGAGGGTCGCTGCGGAGAGAGCGAGCGCGAGGGTGACGGCGAGCGAGCGGTGCATGCCGGTGGGTACCGCGGCGCGTTCAAGACGGCTCACGCCTCATCCCTCCCGCGACATCGAACCGCCCAACGAAAAACAGAGACGCACTGGAAACCAATGCGTCTCTGTCTTCGTTGTGGAGGGCGCCTAGGCGCCACGTCCACGATGGCTCAGCGTGCGCGGCGACGACGCGCGACGAGACCGAGCGCAACGGCGGCGAGGAGCATCATCGCGCGCGTGTTGGTTGGGCTGCCGCCAACGCGACATCCACACGAGCCGCCGGATGCGCCGCCGAGCCCTGTGTCGGGGCTCTCACCGGCGTCGAAGCCACCACCCGCTGCGTCGACCGGGCCGACGTCGCGTGCCGGGCCCGCATCGCCGCGTGCGTCCACGCTGCCGACGCCCGAGTCCGTGGTGACTGCGCCTGCATCGGCGCTGCCTGCATCGTCAGTCACGCCTCCGTCGAGGGCGGGGCCGCTGTCGGGCATGCAGCCTGCGATCATGTCGAAGGTGCACGCGTCGGTCGTCTCGCTGCACGCATCGGTCGTGCAAGCGTTGTCGTCCGTGCATGCGCGCGCTGCGCCGCCACAGGTGCCCATGCCATTGCAGACGTCATCGACCGTGCAGAACGCGCCGTCGTCGCAGGTGAGGCCTGAGGCTGCGGGCGAGTACACGGTGGTCGATGCGGTTGGGACGCACGCCAAGCAGTCGTTCGTCGGGTCGGTCACATCGGCCGCGACGCATGCGCCGCTGATCAAACAGCCGGTCGTGACCGGATGCGCGCAGGCATCGGCGGCTTCGTCGCAGCTATCGGTGGTGCAGCTGAGCGTGTCGCTGCAGTCGCGCGTCGTGCCGCCGCAGGTGCCGCCCGCGTTGCAGGTGTCGATGGCCGTGCAGAACTGTCCGTCGTCGCATGCTGTGCCTGCGGGGCGTGCGGTGTAGGTCGTCGTCGACGTTGCGGGGTTGCACGCGAGGCAGGGGTTCGTCGGCGAGACGGTGCCCGCGGCGATGCATGCGCCACCGATGTTGCAGCCGCCCGAGAGCGTGTTCACGCAGACGTTCGTGGTCTCGTTGCAGCTATCGGTGGTGCAGCTGAGCGTGTCGCTGCAGTCGCGCGTCGTGCCGCCGCAGGTGCCGCCCGCGTTGCAGGTGTCGACGGCCGTGCAGAACTGTCCGTCGTCGCATGCCGTGCCCGCGGGGCGCGGGGTGTAGGTCATCGTCGACGTTGCGGGGTTGCACGCGAGGCAGGGGTTCGTTGGTGAGACGGTGCCTGCAGCGATGCATGCGCCACCGATGTTGCAGCCGCCCGAGAGCGTGTTCACGCAGACGTTCGTGGTCTCGTTGCAGGTGTCGGTCGTGCAGCTGAGCGTGTCGCTGCAGTCGCGCGTCGTGCCGCCGCAGGTGCCGGCTGCATTGCAGGTGTCGACGGCCGTACAGAACTGTCCGTCGTCGCAGGCCGTGCCCGCGGGGCGCGCGGAGAAGGTCGTGTTCGACACGCCTGGGTTGCAAGCGAGACAGACGTTCGTCGGCGAGACCGTTCCCGAAGACACGCATGCGCCGCCGACAAGGCAGCCGGTGGTGACCGGGTTCACGCAGGCATCGCCCGCTTCGTCGCACGCATCGACCGTGCACGAGAGGCCGTCGCTGCAGCTGCGCGTTGTGCCTGTGCAGGTGCCAATGCCGTTGCAGGTGTCGACGGCGGTGCAGAAGAGCCCGTCGTTGCAGACCGTGCCTGCGGCGCGCGGCGAGTACGCCGTGCGTGAGACGCCGCGCTGACAGGAGCGACACGCGTTCGTCGGTTCAACCGTACCGTCGGCGATGCATGTGCCGCCGATGAAGCAACCGTTGAGCACGACCGCGCAGGTGTTCGAGCAACCATCGCACTGCGTCGTGTTGCCATCGTCGCAGGCCTCGCTGCCCTCGCGCACGCCGTTTCCGCAGACAGGCGTGGCGGCCGCGACGGTGAACGTCATCGACCATGCGTTGCCGACCGAGAAGTTCGCGAAGACCAAGACGGGATACGTCCCCGCGGTCGCAGGCAATCCGGCCGCGAATGCGCCGGAAGACATACGCACGTCGGTGCTCCACGTGACACCACCGTTGAAACCGCTGGATGTGTTCAGCGTCAGGTTCACGGCCGTGAGCGTCATGCCGACTGGCACCGTCACCTGGAAGTTGTCCTGGCCGTCTCCGGGCGTCGCGACTGCGCCCGAGATGGTGTTCACGCCCGCGCCGAGCGGGTAGGCCGTTCCCGGAAACGCGTTGGACAGGTCGGGAGGCTCTGTGACCGTGATCTGAGCACTCGCGCGCTGTGCGAACGAGAGCACGCCGAAGAGCACCAAAGCGAGCAGGTGAGATAGTTTCATCCGGCGATGGTAACGGGGTTCGCTCCGAACACAGGATGCATTTGCGGACATGCCGACGGCGGTGACTGAGACGGTGACTGAGACGGTGACTGAGACGGTGACTGAGACGGTGACTGAGACGGTGACTGAGACGGTGACTGAGACGGTGACTGAGACGGTGACTGAGACGGTGACTGAGTCTGAGTCTGTGACCGCGACCGAGTCTGCGACTGCGACCGAGTCGGTGACCGCGACCGAGTCTGTGACCGCGACCGAGTCGGTGACTGCGACCGAGTCGGTGACCGCGACCGAGTCGGTGACCGCGACCGAGTCTGTGTCTGTGCGCGGCGCTACCCGCGGGAAGTACCCTCTTTCGCACTCTCGAGGAGGAAGTCCCAAACCACCGCGATGCGGGGTAGGTCGCGGCGCGCGCGGGATGCGGCGAGCCAGAGTTCGTCGACGGGAAACGACTTGGCCGCTGTCTCGAGCGTCGGCGCGATCGGCAGACTCACGAGGCTGTGCGAGGAGGCGAAAACGTTGGGCACAAGGGCGACGCCCATCCCGCGCTGCACCGCGGCGAGCTGCACGGCAAGCGAGGAGGAGCGCAGCACGGGCTCGATCGTTGGGCCGTGGGTTGCGAGCCATGCGGCGGCGGGCAGGTGCATGACGGGCTCGCCCCAGCTGATCCACGGAGCCGCGCCCCAGTCGCGGAGCAGGCCGATTCGCTGCGCGAGGGACGGCGCCGCGAGAATGCCGTAGTCCAGCTGGAAGAGCCGCGTGACGACAACATCGCCCGCGGCCTGGGGAGAGTCGCGGAGGGCAATGTCAGCCTCGCCGCGCGCGAGATCGAGACGGCGCTGACTGGTGTCGATGTGGAACGCGAGGCGCGGGAAGCGCTCCCTCAGACGCGGGAGCAGCGGCACCACGAAGACCTCGGCGACTGCGGGCGGCATCGTCAGTTTCACGACGCCCTCGGGCGCGCCGTCGAGCGCCTCGACTTGCTCCGCGAAGCGCTGAGAAGCGTGCTCCATTTCCTCGGCCAGAGGCAGGAGTTCCAACGCTGCAGGCATGGGAAGCAGGCCATCGCGAGACCTATCAAAGAGCGAGCGACCGAGCGCTTCCTCGAACGCGACAAGGCGTCGGCTGATGGTCGAGGCATCGAGCCCAAGCTTGCTTCCGGCCGCGCTCAAGGTGCGCTCACGGAAGAGCGTGAGGAAGAGGCGGATATCGTCCCAGCGGTAGTTCATGCGGAGGCTTGCAGGCACGCAAACCAGTCTTGCATTGTCTCGTCTACCAGCGGGCGGATTCAACCGTCACAAGGGCTGGATGAAGACAGCAAGCCTCCTCGCACTCGGCGCGCTCAGCCTCGCAATCCCGCTCACCGCGCGCGCACAGACGAACGACCCCTTGGCGGTGGAAGCGCATCCCCATGTCGCCGCCGGGTTCGCATTTCCGCTCGTGGGCTACGAGGCCTACGGGTTTGGTGTGGACGTCAGGATCGGTGTCGATCTCGTCTTCGAGCACGACCTCTCGCAGCTCCTCGCAGTCGAGGTCGGCTGGGCGGCGCTCGCAGTCTCCGGCGCACGCATGGACTTGTTGCCGATCACGCTCGGCTGGAGATGGGTTCCGGTGCCGGACGTTGGCTTCTACACACTCGTCGCGGGCGGCGCTGGCTTGGCTGTGGATACGCTCGACGCGCAGCTTGGGGCGCGGGGCTTGGCAGTGCAGAGCGTTCGTGCGGCGGGCTTCGCCACCGTCGGCATCGGGTTCACCCTCTTCGCGCACATCGATCTCGAGATCCTCTACCGACAGGCCCTCATCGTCGGAGAGGTTGTGGATCCGCTTGGCACCATCGGCGCGCGCCTTGGAGGTCGCCTGTGAGGGCCGCCGAGAGAGCGGGGCTCTTGGCCTTGATGCTCGTGGGCTGCGGGCCGCTCGTGCTCGACGAAGAGCGCGCGCTCGGCCCTCTTCCGGAGGTGCGCGCACCCATCGACAACCCCACCACCGAGGCCAGTGTCGCGCTCGGCCGCATGCTCTTTTGGGATCCGATTCTCTCGGGCGACATGAACGTCGCATGCGCGACCTGTCACGACCCTGAGCACGCCTTCGCCGATGGTCGCGCGCAGGCCCTTGGCGCCGAGGTGGCTGGGCAACGCGTGACCCTCGCGCGGAACACGCCGACCGTTCTCGACACTGCCTTCAACGGCCTTGGACGCGCCGACGCTCTGCTCTCGCCAGAGACAGCCCCGATGTTCTGGGACGGGCGCGCACTCTCGCTGGAGGCGCAGGCGGAGGGCCCCATCCTCGCCAGCGACGAGATGCGCGGGACGCGCATCAGCGAGGACGGGATCTTTCCTGAACTCGTCGAACGGTTGGAGCGCCTCGATGGCTATCGAGAACTCTTTCGCGCGGCCTATGGCAGTGAGGATGTCGACCGAACGCGCATCACGCGCGCGCTCGCAGCCTACGAGCGGAGCCTCGTGACGGGAGCGAGCTCGTTCGATCGATTCCTAGCGGGCGATGACACCGCGCTCGATCTGCCTGCGCGCCGAGGTCTCGTCACATTTCTCTCTTCGGGCTGCGTCTCCTGCCACCGCGGCCCGATGTTCTCAGACTACGAGCTTCACGACATCGGCGTGGGCGAGATCGATCCATCGACTGGCAGGCGTCCGCGCATCCGCACGCCCTCCCTTCGCAATGTCGCGCGCACAGCGCCCTACATGCACGATGGCTCCGTCGCAACGCTCGCGGGCTCCGTTGACTTCTACACCGGTCTCGACGCGAACCTCGACCCAGACCTCGCGATGAACGCACCGCTCGGCGGTGGCTCCACGGCAGATGTGGTGCGCTTCCTAGAGAGCCTCAGCGATGGGGCATTCGATCAAACACGGCCCGCTGCCGTTCCGAGTGGCCTCGCGGTTGGAGGCCTGCAATCCGGGCGTTGAACCCTGCGGCTGAGACTGCGGCTGCGGCGACCGCGACCGAACCTCACTCCCCCATGTCTGCATCCCGAATCGAGAGGGCCAGCGCCTGGTTGCGCAGGCGGATGTTCCCAGTGCGCGCGTAGGCCTCGTCGAGAGCGAGGTGGGCGCCTGCGAAGTCTGCGCCGCTGATGCGGAGGTAGGCCTCGGATTCGAAGCCGCGGAGGCCGCCCGCGAGCACGTACTGCAGGAGGGCGTTGGAGCGAAGCTCGGTGCCGCCGCTGGCGCCGTAGTAGGCGAGCCAGCCGTGGTAGGCGCGCAGGGTGATCTCGTCCATGCCCTCCGTGAGCTCGCGATTGTGAATCGCATTCCAGCGGGCCCAGAAGAGCGCGTGCACGACAAGCTCAGGCGCGACGCGTCGGCCTTCTACGACCGCGCCGTATTGCTCGAGCACAGAGGGGAAAGTGCCGAGCTCACCGCTGCGCTCCTCGGCCGTGCCCTCCCCGGCTTCGTAGAGGAGCGCCTCACCGCGTGCGATGTCGTAGGCGCGCGCGCCATCGAGGGTGCCTGCCGTGGCGAGTGCTTCTGCGGCGGTGCGAAGTGCATCGCTGCGCTCTCGTGCGGCCGTCGGCGAATCGTTTCTCCGCAGCTCCGCTGTGCCCTGCGCAAGATAGAGGTCGCGTCGCGGGCCCTCGTCACGCGCCGCGGGGGCGAGCGCGGTCGCAATGCTGGCCATCGCAAGCACACGCGGCAGGACAAGCGGCGGCATCTCGGCAGGCTGCGCGGGGCGCGGAACAAGCCACCAGGCCGTGAGGCTTCCTGGTGCAGCAAGCGCGAAGAGAAGCGCCAGAGTTGGGGCACGCGAGGAGAGTGTGTTGGACACGGTTTGCGATGGTCGCGGATCCACCGAACGCACACAACATTCAGGGCGAGGCGCCCGACCGATCCGCTGAAACGCGTGTACGCTCGCGCCGCATGAGTGACGCTGAGACATCCGAATCGCCGAACCTCCTCGAGCAAGCCTGGGCGCTTGGTTTGCAAGCCCAAGGTGGCAACGCGAAGAAGCGCGATGAGGCGCTGCGGCTCGCGATCGCGGCGTTCGACAAGGAGCACTTTCAGCTCGGAGCCGTCGCGCTCCTTGTGCAGCTCTTGCTCGATGCCAAGCACAACGCGGGCGTGGCCGAGGCCTGCGAGAAACTCGCCGATGCGTACATCCGCCGCGGGGATCTCCCGGGTGCGACGGCGGCCTCGCACGATGCCGACCGGGCCGAGGGCGATGGCCCGGAGATTCGTCGCGCGATCGCCAAGGCCTTCGGCAAGGGGAGCAAGCGCGCCAAGGATGTCTCGCAGACGCCACCTCCCCTTCCAAGCCCCGCGCCTCCCGATGCGGCCCTGCTCGCGCTCTCCGGCGATGCGCTGCTGCAGCGTGCAACGAAGGCGCTCGGCCTCTTCGTCGCCGCGAAGGACCCACTCGCCCATGGCGATGTCCCCGCGCTGCCGCTCTTCTCCTCGCTTGAGCCGCGTGCGCTGGAGCGCTTGCTGACGGCCTTTGTGCCGCGTCACCTCGCCTTCGAAGAGATGGCCATCGAGCAGAACGAGGAGGGTCGCGAGGCCTTCATCGTCGTGCGTGGCCTATTGCGTGCTGAGCGCACCGCGCACGGCCTCGAAGAAGAGACGCCGACCCTTCTCGCGCAGCTTGGGCCCGGCGCCATCTTCGGTGAGATGGCCCTTGTGTCGGATGCGCCACGTGCGGCCTCCGTCACCGCGCAAGAGCCTGCGACCATCCTCGCCGCCTCGCGTGAGGCGCTCGAGGCCATCGCGACGAATGAGCCGGTGATTGGCAAAGAGCTGGGCGCCTTCTGTCGCTCGCGCATGATCGCGAACCTCGTGCGCACAAGCCCGCTCCTGCGTGCGATCCCGTCGAGTGAGCGCGAGACGCTGATGGCGCTCTTTGTCGCGCGCACCTTCGCCGAGGGCGAAGCGCTGGTGGTGCAGGGTGAGGAGCCCACGGGGCTCTTTCTGCTCGCGAGCGGCGGCGTGCGTGTGACGACGGAAGACCCAAACGATGGCGAGCCGCTCGTGGTCGCGGATTTGGGCCCAGGCGATGTCGTTGGCGAGATCAGCGTCGTCTTGCGCCGCCCCGCATCGGCCACCGTCGTTGCGAGCTTTCCGACCGTCGCGCTGGAGCTTGTGCGCGCGCAGTTTCACGACGCGATTCGACAGCATCCCCTCGTGCTCGCTGAGCTCTATGCGCTTGCCACCGCACGCGATGAAGAGCTGCGCACCGTCGTCGCGCAGCAGGCGCTCGATGTCGAAGAGGTTGTGTTGGTGTAGGCATCTTCAGCGCATCGCGAGGGATGCCTCGTGTTAGCGTCGTCGCGATGCGTCTTCTTCTTGCCTCGACCCTCCTCGCCGCCGCTGCACTCCTTGGCTGTACCCCCGAAGGCCGCTGCGCCATCGACTCCGACTGCCCGCTTCGCTCACGCTGCGTCGCGAATATGTGCACCCCGATCGGCGCGACCGATGCGGGCGAGAGCAACGACACCAACGCATCGATCGATGCGCGCATGACCGCCGACGCACCTGGCGACGCCCCGGTTGTCTCCGATGCGAACGCCGACGCGCCGATTCCTGATGCGCCCGTGCCCGACGCGCCCTTCGATGCCGCGGCCGACGCGCCCGTCAGCTGCCCGACCTACGCCGCCACGCAGAGCGTCTCGAATGTTCGCGGATGCACGGGTGTCACGGTCGCCACCGTGACCATCATGAGCAACGGCATGCCCTCTTGTGGCATCGACATCTTCTCGCGCCTCGGGAACATCGACGGCTCGATGTCGCTCATGGGCGGCACGATGACCGGCGGCATGACGGTGGGCGACCGCGGCTACCCAGGCTGCACGCTGATGCCCGGCATGCTCCGCGCTGAACACCTGCTCGCATGCGGCGCCTGCACGCTGACGCTGACGGACACACCCTGATCGCAGTACGATGAGGCGATGCGCCTCTTCGTGTTCGCCGCTCTCCTCACCGCGCTCGTTGGCTGTCGCCCAGAGGGCCAATGCGCCATCGACTCCGACTGCCCCATTCGCTTCCGTTGCGCGGCGAATCAATGCACCGCCATCGCCCCGGTCGACTCGGGCTCCTCGATCGATGCCGCGGTGGCCATCGATGCAGGCGCGCTGCCTGATGCGAACGCAGACACCAACGTCAGCACAGTCGATGCCTTCAGCGTCGATGCAGGGCCTCTCCCCGACGCCGACCAAGACGTCGGGCCGCTGCCCGATGCGTTCGCACCGCCCGACGCCTTCGTCGGCCCCGACGCCTTCGCGCCGCCCGACGCCTTCGTCGACCCCTGCCTCACGCTCGAGTCCGACTACAGCGTCTCCAGCTTCAGCCGCGGCTGCCTCGCGGTCGGCGCCACGCGCGTGATGTTCACCCGCCCCGGCCGCGCCTGCACCTACACCCTCGCCAGCGACGACGACATCTCCGGCATGGTCTCCCTTACCGGGACCACGCTCGGCGGCGCGCTCTCGATCGGCACACGCGGCTACCCGACATGCACCGTGAGGCAGAGCGCCGCGAGCGGACAGGTGACCCTCGCGTGCGGGACATGCACGGTGGCGCTTCTCCCGCTGCCCTGAGGCAGTCGTCGTGTCGTGCGCGACAGCTGTTGCGCGGCGCGCAACGAATCGCTCCCAAGTGACGCAAATCACCAGCAATTAGGGTGGTCCACGGCTTGCTGAACTTCTGCCATGCGCTCGTCGGCGCAGCAGGAGGCACCGTGACGGATCGAAGTGTTTGGTCGAGGCGAAGGTTCTTGCGGGCTGCAGGCATTGGCGCATCGATGACGGCCCTCGCGCCGTTCATCCCAACGCTCGCAGAGGCCGACGCGTCGGGCCCCAAGCGACTCTTGCTCTTCACGCATCCGCAGGGCTCGAATCCCGATCGCTGGCGCTCGAACGGAGGCGGCGCGCGCTTCACGAACGGCGGCGCGCTGCCTGAGCTGCAGGGGCCGATGCTCACCCCGCTCAACCGTCATCGTTCGGGCCTCATCTTGCTCGACGGGCTCGACATCACCTCGGCCACACTGCCTGCCGTCGGCGATGGTGGTGGGACACCGATGGTGGCTGGGCACAGCGGCCGCTCGGTGCTCTGGTCGGGCGCACGCATGACGCGCAATCCGGCGCTCCCGAATGACGACCACACGCGCTTCTTCTCCAGCGCCCCAACGATCGATCACATCATCGGCGAGGGCACCGGGACTCGCTTCGCCTCGCTCGTTCTGGGCACGACAAGCTGGCTCGGACGCGACAGCTACAGCCTCTGGTCCTACCGCGATGCGGCGGATCCCGACACGGCGATCGTCGACCCGCAGGTCACGTTTGATCTCCTCTTCGGCATGCTCGACGCGGACTCGGGCGTGGCCTCACGACGACGTGCGGAGCGACGCTCCGTGCTCGACATGGTCCGCGGTGAGCTCGGTCGTC
>JBILQT010000576.1:0-2823 GCA_044373065.1 Sandaracinaceae bacterium | reverse complement strand
CTGCGCGACCTTCGCGATGCCGAAGTCGAGGAGCTTCAGCGTGAAGGGCGAGCCGCGCCTTCGTGTCGTTGCGATGAAGATATTCTCGGGCTTGAGGTCGCGATGGACGATGCCCTTTTTGTGCGCGGCCCCAAGGCCATCACAGAGCTGCGCGATGAGCTCGTAGGCATCCGTCACAGACATCGGCCCGCGCTGCGCCACGTAGGCCGCGAGGTCTTGCCCATCGAGCAACTCCATCGCGATCCAGGGCATCCCGGTGGGCTCATCAATGCCTGAGGCGACGACGTCGACGATGTGCTCGCTCTCGACCTGCGCACCGATGCGGGCCTCTTGAACGAAGCGCTCACGCGCACGCGCATCGGGGATGAGCGCGGGCTGCATCACCTTCAGCGCACGACGCTTGCCCGTGGAGAGCTGCTCGACCGCATACACCGCGCCCATGCCGCCCTCGGCCAGGGGGGCCGTGATGCGGAAGTCGCGCGCGAAGATGCTGCCCGGTGTGAGCTTCACAACAACTAAGACTAGAGCGCGGGGCGAATGTTCACATCGAGGTGCGCGACGCCGCGCGAGACGCCGTCGAGTGCATCGATGACAATCGTGTAGCGACCTGCAGGCAGGGGGCGCTCGAAGTCGATGCCCGCGGGGCTTGTCGTGAGCTCGCAGGCCTGCACGGCTTGATCGCGCGAGCAACCGCGACGCAGCTCGATGCCGATTGGGAAGTCTGCGGCGGCGTGCACCGAGATGAGCGAGGTCTGCGCAACATCGATGACGAAGACGCCATCGGCACCCGCACCTCCGCTACCGCAGCTGAGACGCGCAGCACTCTCGCCCTGCAAGTCGACGCTGTAGTGACCGGTGGTGATCGGCGTCCCTGCTGTGCAGCGTGCCTCCATCGCGGTGATGTTCTCCGGCAGCGGGCCGCCGTGAATCGAGGCCTGAATCGGCTGCGCGACGGGCGGCTGCGGAGGACGAACCACACCGATGCCTGGCACGACCATCCCGCCGTCGGGTGGCGGCGTGCTCGGGCCCAGGCCGAAGTCTGCGCGCAAGACGTAGTTGCCCACGCCGTTGCCATAGCCGTCGACCACCACCTCGTAGGTCTGCCCGGCCTGGAGCGGACCAATCACCTCGGAGGCGCGCGTCGAGCCCGCATCGTCATTGCAGAGGAGGAGCTGGTCCTGCGCGTAGACCGCAAGCACTCCGTCGTAGTCCGAATCGACATGAAATCGATATGAGCCCGAGACCTGCGGCGTGAAGCGCCAGACTTGATCCGGCGTGCCTGGCTGCGAGCCGCACTCGGGGGTGAACGCATCGCTCTGGCCGACTGTGGAGCCCCGTGCGTCTTGCCCGGCGGAGAGCATCTGCGGAGGCTGAATCACAATGCGCGAGGCGCTGAGCTCGAAGGAGCCCATGTTGCCCGCGAAGCCATCGACGACGACATCGACGGCCTGACCTTGGCGGAGCGTGGTGACGAGGCGCGAGTGCGCCGTGTCGCCGAAGTCATCGTTGCACTGCAGCTCACTTGCGCCGTCGAAGAGCGCGAGCACCGCGTCGTAGTCCGAGGAGGTCGAGAAGACGTAGCGGCCATCCTCGGGCGCGATGAAGCGATAGACGGCATCGGGTGTCCCGGGCCTTCCGGCGCCGCAGGAGGGCACGTGCGAGTCGGTCGATGAGTTCGTGGCGGCGCGCACCGAGGCGTTGACCGCCAACATGCCAGTCACGGGAACGCCTGCGGGCTGAGGTGCAAGCGGGTCGGAGACAAGGAGCTCGAAGCTGCCCTCTTGATCGGTGTAGCCGTCGACGATCACGCGGTAGGCAACGCCTGCACGCAGCGCGACCTCAAGGCGCGAGGCACGCGTCGAGTTGTAGTCATCGTTGCAGGCGAGCTCGGTCGGCCCCTCGTAGACCGCGAGCGTCCCGTCGTAGTCCGTCGTGGTGGAGAAGGTATAGGTGCCATCGGCGGGGGGCGTGAACACGAAGCTCACATCGCCTGTGCCGACGGTGGGACCACCGCAGCTGAACTGGATGTGATCGCCTGCACCGACGGTCGTGCCACGGACAGACATCCCGGGCCGGAGCGAGACACTTCCAGTGCCGACGACCTCACCGCCGGCAGAGGTGGCTCCCTGCCCTTCTTCGGCTTCGGGCGTGGGACAGCCAACGCTAAGGCAGCCAGTCAGCGCCAGGGCGAAAGGGCCCAGACGCGTCGCGTTCGAGGGGGGCTTCATGGGGAGGGGTGTACCATGCGCCATGGTCTTCATGCGCCTTCGCTCCGCGCTCGTCTCTGGGCTGCTCGCGGCCCTCGTTCTCGCGTGGACAAGCGCTCCCGCTGCGGCCCAACGCCATCGCGTGCAGCCGGATGCGTTCGAAGCGCCCGACGCGTTCACCGCGCCACCCGTCGTGCCGCATGCGACCTTTGCCTACGAATCCACGCGCACCGTGAGCGAGGGGCAGGATGCCTACGAGGGCTACTCGGACAGGCTCACGTCGGCGGGCATCTATCGCATCGCAAGTGACGCCGAGCGGGCAGAAGTCCACGCCGAGTACTCGTGGCGCTACGACGGCGACCCGTGTGATCACGGAGCTGAGTCGCGCGATGTGACCATTCCACGTGCGACACGCATCTATGAGGGGCGCACTGATCTCGACGACTACGACAACAAGCCTGCGCCGCTCGCGACTTGGCTCTGGGTTCCGACCACCCTGCGCGAGGGTGACCAGATTCAGATTCTCGATCGGACCTTCACCTGCACGGGCCGAGGCCGAGGCGACTCGGGCGAGGTCATCCTTCTGCGTGCGGCGTACAGCGAGAACCGCGTCGAT
>JBILQT010000575.1:0-2835 GCA_044373065.1 Sandaracinaceae bacterium | reverse complement strand
GGCCTCGGTGATCTCAAAACGCTCGACGAGCACATCGCCCACACGAGGAGACTTCAACCCCGTGGGCGTGCCAGTGACGAGCGTTGCGGGATCAGTCTCCATGCCCAAGCAGGGTACATGAGCTTGAACCGGTGCGTCCGCAGAACCTCGGCCGTGCAGCCATTGTCTCGGCGAGGAAGGCGCTGCGAGCATGAGAGAACATTCAACATCCGCTGCAACAACGAAGGCGAATGGACGGCGCTTCCACAAAGGAATTGTCGCCCTCGTCGAGCCTGGCTTAGCCTGCGGTTCGGAGGCTGATTGATGACGACATTTTTCAAGTTCGGTTTGGTTGGCGTGACCCTCGCGGCAAGCCTTGTGGGCTGCGGCGGCGGCGGGTCTTCGACGGGTAGCTCGACGGGCGGCGGTGGCGGCACGAGCTCCGGTGGCGAGGTCTCCTACGCAGGCCCCATTCAATCGACGGATCTCGCGCTCGGTGAGCGCAAGTTCAACTCACGCTGCAACGGCTGCCATGCAGGCGGGCCCACACTCAACGGCATCGGCTGGACGGCAGAGCGCCTTCGCCGACAGATTCGTGAAGGCTCGGGCGGCATGAACGCGATCCCCGCAT
This sequence comes from Sandaracinaceae bacterium, assembly GCA_044373065.1. Classification (GTDB taxonomy): domain Bacteria; phylum Myxococcota_A; class Polyangia; order Polyangiales; family Sandaracinaceae; genus JAFLCL01. The sequence continues at coordinate 2,225 of JBILQT010000575.1, read as the reverse complement.
CGGCGCTCAGCGACTCCGACATGGAAGCTGTGTTGGCCTACATGGTCACCATCGGTGGCGCGGTCGACGAGGCTCCTGCCGCAGAGCCCGTCGCGCAGTGACATCAGTGGGTTGAGCGACGCCGCGGGCCTTCCTCGTGAATGCCCGAGAGCACATCGTCCGACTCCAAATCCAACCGAAGCTCGTCCGTGTGGGTCGCCTCCGTGCGTCCCTCCGGACGAGTTCTCGTTTGTGCATGACGACGCGGTGTCGGCGCGGGAGCCGCCACAGGAACCTCGACCACTGGCGCAGCAACGACGACCGCGGCGGGCGTGGGCGCGGGCGCCGCGATGGGAGCGATGGCGACGGGCGTAGCGACGGGTGCTTGTGGGATGGCCACGGGCGTTGTCCGCGCTTGGAACACGAGCAGCGCTGCGAGCGAGGCTGCGACCAGGCTTGAGGTGCCAAAGGCAAGTGCCCAGCGCTTCGACGAAGCACCGAGCTCCTCGGTCGGCAAGGTGCGTGTCGTCAACGTGCGATGCAGAAGCTCGCGCTCCTCGCGAATGCGCGCGATCTCATCCCGCATCGAGGCCATGCGCCCGGCATCTTCACGCGAGGCCTCCACACGAAGCCGCGCCTCCGCTTCGGCGACGAGCGCCACCTTCTTCGCCTCCGCTTCAGCCCGCAAGCTCGCAGCCTCTTTCTCGGCCTCGGCAGCAGCACGCGCGGCCGCCTCGCTCTCCCGCTTGGCGCGTGCCTGCTGCGCCTCCGACTCCATGCGCGATTCCTCAAGACGCGTGAGCTCGCCGAGCGCGAAGAGCACGCTGTTCTCGCTGCGCTGAGCTTGATCCTGCTGACGACCCTGACGTGATGACTTCGACTCCATGGAGACCTCCTCGACCTTGCGGTCTGGTCCTCCTTGAGCACGGCGTGGGCCATCGATGTCTTTCGTAGAATTGATGAAATCGGCGAGAAACGGCCTCGCTTTTGTCTACGAATCGAAGCGTGTCTATCTTCGATTTGCAGATTTGCGCGCGGGCGTCGCCGGTCGAACGCGCAGGCCCAGCTGATTGAAGCGAAGACGCACGCGCCTTGCGGAGGTCGCATCGTCGCGCCCGAGGATCGCCCGCGCCATCGCCTCGAAGTCGCCCTCGGTCTCCGCAAAGAGCTGCGTGTAGAGCTGCATCTCAAGCGCGTTCGCCGCCTCGTGAAGGCCGTCCTTGGGCTCGACGCGAAAGACGCGCTCACCACCTTTGCGCGCACGTGAGGTTGTGCCCTCCACGTTGCCACCGTCGAGCAACTCGCGGACAAGACGCGACGGCAGCGGCACCACACGCGCCGCCTCTCCACGCGCACCGCGACCTTGCTCAAGGGCTTCGAGTGCATCTGTCAGCGCGAAGACGACGACGTTCGTCACGAAGAGCTCAAGCTCACGCACGTTGCCCGGGAAGGCGTGTCGCTCGATGTCCGCGAGGCTCCCGCGGGTGAGTACGAATGCAACACCGCTCGTCTCCTTGGGCGCCCGCCCGCCATGCACCTCTGCGCGGGGCACGCCGCGTATCTCAGCGGCCTCCATGTACGCAGCGAGCAACGCTCGGTCCGGGCCTGCGGCAAAACGCCGCTTGAGCAGGTCGAGCAAGAGCTGCGGCACGTCCACCATGCGCTCACGCAGCGGCGGCATGCGAAGGCGCGCAGCAGGGTTTAAGCGCGCGTAGAGGTCTGCGCGGAAGAGACCCTTTTGCACTTTCTCCTCAAGCTCCTCGTTGGTCGCTGCGATGAGCTTCACATCCACCGCGCGCGGCGTGCTCTCACCAAGCCTTGTGATGCGACCGTCTTGGAGCGCGAGGAGCAACATGCGCTGCGCCTCGATCGGGAGGTTGCCGATCTCGTCGAGGAAGAGCGTGCCGCCATGCGCCTCTTCGAAGCGGCCCTTGCGATCGAGGGCACCAGAGAAGGCGCCGCGCGCTGTGCCAAAGAGCTCTGAAGCAGCGAGCGACTCGGGGATCGACGCGAGATCGATCGCGATGAAGGGGCCCTTGCGGCGCGTCGCTGGATGAATCACGCGCTCGGCCAGCGCGCTCTTTCCGGTGCCTGTCTCGCCAAGCACAAGCATCGGAAGCGAGGTGCGCGCGAGGGCCTGCACATCGCGACGAAGCTTCGCCATCGCTGCGGTCTTGCCCCAGGTGTATCCGCCCGCTTCGGGCGATTCGCGACGCCGCGCAAGGACGCGCTCCACAAGCAACGAG
>JBILQT010000574.1:0-2840 GCA_044373065.1 Sandaracinaceae bacterium | reverse complement strand
TCCCGGACGTACTACTGGCACGGCATCGGGTTTCGCTGGTGACGTAAAATTGGCTCACCTCGCGGCGAGGAAAGCGAGTGCTGCGGCCTCGTCGCCAAAGACGTCGACCGACGTCTCCATCGTGCCGTTCATTCGGCGAACCTGGAGCTTGCCTGCCATGGTGCGGACGAGCGCGGCGCGCTTGCGGAAGCCACGGAAGAGCTCGTTGCGGAAGGATGCGACGGCGCTCTCGAAGGCATCGTCGTTGCGCCCGTGGGCGAGGCGGACGTCGGAGAGGAGGACTGGCTCGCGACGGTCGATGGTCGCACTCGACGAGACGATCCCGCGGAACATCGTGGTCGCCTCATCGATGTTCGCGAAGGGCTCAGCGCTGCGCGTGTACCGCACGAGGCCTCGTGCTTCATCGAGCTCAAGCGGCGCGAGTTTCGTCTCGTAGAGAACTGCCATCTCATCAAAGTGCCTCGCGTCGTCGGGGACGAAAAGCAAAGTTGTGTTGCGCTCAAAAGGAAAAGGAGCGCGACATGCGCGCTCCCTCTCGTTGCAGAAACGTCGATGCGCTCAGCAGCCCTGGGCGGTCCTCAAGCGCTCGATCTCGTCGAGCAGCTCGGGTGTCATCACGAGTGGCATCAGCATATCGTCTTCGATGCCGAGGCCGGGCAGCGACTCGGTGGCTTCGAGGTAGAGCCAGGCGCGGCCCCAGATGGTCAGGATGAGCTGGCGCCAGCGGCCTCCGTCGCCGTTGACGAGGTGCTCGTAGGCCATCGGATATTCGAGGCGGGCCATGTGGAGGTAGCGCTCGACGTACCAGAGGAAGGTGAGCATTCCGTCGCGGTCGCTGACGCTTGAACCCGCGCGCCGTTGGTCGGCGTAGGCGTATCCGACGGCGAGCGAGTTCGAGTACTGCAGGACCTCTTCGAGGAGCAGGTTGAAGCCCTGATCACCGCTCTCAAAGTTCCCGTCGGTCGGGTCGCCGTTGAGGTAGATGGTCGCGTAGAAATCGCAGCGTGGGCCCGACGAACCCATGGGGCAGACGGGGCGTGCCGCTTGGTAGCTGTCGTTGCGGATGAGGCTGCGCGCGAAGGTCTGGCCGCGACGTGCGGTGGAGTCGCCTTGGGCGCCCATCATCGTGAGGTCGCTGCGGACGAAGTAGACGTTGGTGCTTCCTGAGGCGGCGTCGAGGTCGGCGAAGTGACCGCACTCATGCACGGCGGTTCCGAGTTGACCTATCACAGCGCTCGCCGAGCTGCGGTCATTCACGAAGGCCATCAAGCAGTTGATGCGTCCGCCTCGCCCTGCGTCGACAAGCGTCCAGCCGAAGGGATAGCGACGCGTGAGGACGTCTTGCACGAACATGTCGGTGCCCGCACTCGTGAAGCCTGCGGTGAGATCCGCGAGTGAGGCAGAGTTGTTGGGCAAGGCCTCGCGGTACTGGCCGTCGAGGCACATCGGGTCGACGAGCGGGCTCATCGGGCCAGTCGCAGGTGCATCGTCTGTCGAGACGCGCGCATCCACACCGGGCGGGACATACGCATCGGCACGCGGGCCGGTGTCCTCTGTGGGGGTGGTTGGGCCGTCGCAAGCGAGGGCGGAGACGGAGAGCGCGAGACTCGCAACAACCTTAGCCGCACGACGAAGGGGCATTCGAAGTGTCATGTGAGCGAGCGTAACTGGATTCCAAACCTTCGTGTTCCGCGACTACGCTTGCCGCATGTCCACGCCCGAGTCGCTCCGCAAGTTTGATGACCCGAACTTCTTCAAGACGCGCATCGTGCAGGCGAACGGGCTCCGCTTTGAGGTCGCGGAATACGGTGAGGGCGAGAAGCTCGCGCTCTGCCTGCATGGCTTCCCCGAGTCGTCGTATTCGTGGCGCTACCAGATGACGTTGCTCGCTGAGCTTGGCTATCGCGTCTGGGCGCCGAACCTTCGCGGCTATGGCGGCACCGAGCGACCATCGCGTGTGAGCGACTACAAGATGGAGGTACTCGTCGAGGACGTGGGCGCGCTCATCGATGCGGCCAACGCGAAGGAAGTGGTGCTCCTCGCGCACGATTGGGGCGGCGCCATCGCTTGGGAATTCATGTTGAAGAAGACGCGTCCTGTCGACCGCTTCATCATCATGAACATCCCGCATCCCAAGCGCTTCGCGCAGGCGTTGAAGAAGCCCTTCGGGCCGCAGTTTCGGCGCAGCTGGTACATCTTCCTCTTCCAGCTCCCGTGGCTTCCGGAGTGGTACCTCGCGAAGGACGACTACCGCGCGATTCGCGGCGCGTTCAAAAGCATGGCGATCGACAAGACGCGCTTTCCGCCCGAGGTGCTGAAGGTCTACCGCGACCTCGCGAGTGCCCCCGGCGCTGTGCGCGCGATGCTCGCCTACTACCGCGCCGCGCTGCGCTTTCCGCCGAAGGTCTCACGCACGAAGATCGAAGTGCCGACCCTGATGATCTGGGGCGAGGACGACACGGCGCTCGGCAAGGAGCTGACCTACGGCACCGACGAACTCGTCAGCAAGCTCACCCTTCGCTACATCCCGCAGTGCTCGCATTGGGTGCAGCAGGAGAAGCCCGAGATTGTGAACGCGATGGTGCGTGCGTGGCTCAGCGGCGAGGCGACGCCAGAGGCGCGTGAGGTGAACTAGCTACGGCGCGAGCGCCCAGAGCTCGCCACCACTGTAGAAGCCGGCCGCGACACCCGCGAGCATGGGAGCGCCAGGCAGCGTGAAGGGCGCGAAGGATTCGTGTGGGATGGGCGGGTAGAACGCGCCGCAGGTGCTGTCGGAGATGTGGACAGCGGTGTCGGTGACGAAGGCGATGTAGGTCGTCGTGCGGGTGCTCGGTGTCTCG
>JBILQT010000221.1:0-12653 GCA_044373065.1 Sandaracinaceae bacterium | reverse complement strand
TCGGCACGCAAGATTTTGGTTTCAGCGCGAGCGCGCCCGGAAGGAGCGACTGAGGCGTGGCAGAGCCACGTCGCAGGGAGCGACTGAGGACGTAAGCCGCGATCAAACCAAAAGATAAGTGCCCTAGATGCGCTCGAGCGCCTGCATCACATCACCTATCAGATCGTCCGCGTCTTCGATGCCGACGGCGTAGCGCACAAGGTCATCGCTCATCCCGATCGCAAGGCGCTCCTCGCTCGTGAGCTCGAAGAAGCTCATCAGCGCGGGCTGCTCCACAAGAGACTCGACACCGCCGAGACTCGGCCCAATGCGTGGAATTTGAAGGGCATCAATGAAGCGACTGGTGCGCTCGAGATCACCATCGATCGCGAAGGTCACCACGCCGCCAAAGCCCGTCATCAAGCGCTTGGCCACCGCATGGCTCGGATGCGAGGGAAGCCCTGGGTAGTGAACACGACGAATGCGCGGGTGGCCCTCCAGTGCCATCGCCATCGCCATTGCCGTCGCGTTCTGCTGCTTCACGCGGACGCTCAATGTCTTGATGCCGCGAAGGAGAAGATAGGCCGCATGCGGATCAAGGATGCCGCCGAGCACGTTGCGCACATCGCGCACGAGCGAGATCAGATTCGCGGGCCCTGCCACCACACCGCCCAGCACATCGTTGTGCCCGCCGAGGTATTTCGTCGCGCTGTGCACGACCAGATCGATGCCGTGTGCCGCAGGGCGCAGGTTGATCGGCGTCGCAAACGTCGCGTCGATCATCGTCTTAATTCGATGTGATTTACATATGACCGAGAGACGCTCAAGATCGACGACGGTCTGGTAGGGATTGGTCGGTGACTCGCTCACCACAAGGCGCGTCTGTGGGGTGATTGCGCGCTCCAGCGCATCGAGATCCGCAGGCGGAATCAGCGTCGAGGTGACACCGAAGCGATCGAGAAAGCGCGTCACGAATTGCCGCGTGCGGCGATAGCAATCCGAGAAGAGGATGACGTGGGAGCCCGACTTCACGAGTGCCAAGATCGAGCTGGTCACCGCCGCCATGCCGCTGCCAAAGGCCACCGCATCACCAGTGCCCTCCAGCATCGCGAGCTTCTCCTCAAAGGCCCGCACCGTCGGGTTTCCGTAGCGCCCGTACTCCTCACGCGGGTCACCACCCTCGTCTTGGTGTTGCTCCATGAAGTGCACGAGTGCGGCCGTGTTCTCAAAGGTGTAGGTCGCTGTCTGAAGGATGGGCTCCGTCAGCGAATGCCCCAAGCGCGCGCGGTGCTCACCTGCGTGAACGACCTGCGTTCCAATGTCTTTGCCTGGGGTCTGCTTGGCGCGCGTCATCCCGACAGTCTGCACCAACCGAACCTCCGTTGAAGTGGCGGAACGGAAACAACGCTCACGCATCGGGGTGCACGTGTCCGCCTGTGTGAGATCCTTTTCGCCATCCTCGATGAACACATCCTCCTTCTCGCGGTGGCGCTACGCCGCCAAGCCCGACAGCTGGGGAAAGCTGCTCGTGCCCTTTGTGCTCGGCCAGGCGATGGGCCTTGGGCCCGCGCTCGATCAGGAGCGCAATTTCTCGATCCTACGGGCGCTCTTGGCGCTCGCCTTCACCGTCTTTGATCTGCTCTTCATCGTCTTTCTGAACGACTTCCTCGATCGCGAGGTCGATGCGCTCAAGCGCCGCATGTTCCCGACGGGATGCAGCCCAAAGACCATTCCTGACAAAATCCTGACAGCGCCGCAGCTGCTCTTCGCGGGCCTCTTGATGGGCCTCCTCGCGCTGCTCACGGCCCTTGCTGCCGAGCTCCTTCTTGGTGTGCGCGGTGCAACGCTCGCGGCCTTTGTTTCCTTGGCGATCTTCATCGCCTACTCGGCGCCTCCGCTCCGCTTGAACTACCGCGGAGGAGGCGAGCTCTTGGAGATGCTCGGTGTCGGCATCGTGCTCCCGTGGATGAGTGCGTTGATGCAAGGCGATGCCATCGCGAGCCACGCGATGGTCTTTCTGCCGGGCTTTGCGCTCCTCTCGCTTGCGAGTGCGATTGCCAGCGGTCTGGCCGATGAGCGAAGCGATCGTCTGGGCGGTAAGCGAACCTTGGTCACCACGATCGGCAACACGCTCTCACGCCGTGCGATCGAGGCGCTCACTGTGCTCGGCGCACTCGCCTGGATGGCCGCGTCCTTCTTCGAGATGCCTCTCTGGATCACGATCCCCGCAGGCCTCTTTGTGCTCGTAGAGGTTCCGACACTCCGCAGGCTGAGCGATGCCGCGCAGACGGATGCGTTCGATGCGCAGCGCACCTACAAGGGCGTGCTCCACACGATGATTCGCCGTGCCGCACTTGGTCTCTCAGTGCTGCTCGTGATCTATGAGCTGCGCTGAAAGAGGGCGCTTCAAGCCTCGCGCAGGCCGTGTTTCTTCATCTTGTCGATCAACGTGACACGGCCGATCGCGAGCCTTCGCGCGGCCTCGCTCTGGTTGCCTCCGCACTCACGCAGCACGCGCTGAAGAATGCCGCGCTCGAAGGCATCGGTTTGCTCGCGCAGGGGCACATCGTTGCGCAGGGGCTCGCGCTCGAGATCGTCGTCCTGCGCGCTGGGTGTGGGCGCGGAGGTGGCCGCTTGAAATGAAGCTTCATTCAGGTTTGTGCCGTAGAGCGCGATCATGCGGGCGATCGTGTTCTCCAGCTGACGCACATTGCCGGGCCAGGCCGAGTCGGTGAGCAACTGCGCCAATTCAGGCGAGATTGAGACCTCACCCAGGCCAAAGCGCTCGCCCCATTTGCGTGCGAGTGCGCGGGCGAGAACAGGGATCTCCTCGCGCCGCTCGGAAAGTGAAGGAACCTTCAGTTCTACGACGGCGAGGCGGTAGTAGAGGTCCTCGCGAAAGCGCCCGGCCTTCACCTCGGCCGCGAGATCGCGATGGGTGGACGCCACAACACGCACATCGACCTTCTCCACACGACCACCCACGGGCTGAATCTCGCCCTCCTGCAATGCGCGCAGAAGCTTCGGCTGAAGGGCGAGGGGGAGGTCGCCAATCTCATCGAGCACGAGCGTGCCGCCGTGCGCCTCCGCGAAGAAACCCTTGCGCGCGCCGACCGCGCCCGTGAACGCACCGCGTGCGTGTCCAAAGAGCTCGGCCTCCGCGAGATCGGCCGGAAGTGCCGCACAGTTGAAGCGTACCAACGGCTTGTTTTGCCGGGCGCTCTCGAGATGGATGAGGCCCGAGATCAGCTCCTTGCCCGTGCCTGTCTCACCCCGCACCAGCACCGTCACATCGCGCTGGGCGACACGACTCACGGCATCGAGAAGGCGCTTCATCGCGGCGCTCTCTGCAACCAAGCGCTGACCGAGCGCGCGCTCAATGCGCATCGCGCGGACCTCGCCGCGAAGGCGGCTTCCTTCAAGGGCGCGCTCCACCAAGAGGCCAAGCTCATCGATGTCGACAGGCTTGGTGAGGTAGTCGTAGGCGCCGCGCTTGATCGCGTTCACCGCGACGCGCTCATTGCCGTGTGCCGTGACGAGCACGAAGGGGAGCTCGGGCCGCCTGGCCTTCACTTGATCGAGCAGAGCGAGCCCATCCATGCCTGGCATCGCGAGATCACTGACCACCACATCGGCATGCTCCAGCTCACGCAGCGCCTCTTCACCTGAGCCCACCGCAAGCACCGTGAGCCCGCGATGCACGAGCACCTCGCGCAGCATGTAGAGCACCCCGGGCTCGTCATCGACGAGCAAGACATCCACTTTCATCGCGCCCCCTCTGTCTGCATCGGTTGTCGCTCTGGCCAGCGCATCGAGACGCGCGTGCCCTCGCCCTTCTTGCTCTCAAGAAGGAGCGTTCCGCCGTGTTGCGCAATCACCGCACGTGCGAGCACAACGCCCAAGCCCGTGCCGTCTGCTTTGGTGGTGAAGTACGGAACACCCACGCGCGCAAGGACATCCGCGCTCATGCCCTCGCCTTGATCGACGACATCGAGGCTCACGAAGCTCTCGACGACACGGACCACAATCGTGATCTTCGCGCCCTTGGGGGAGGCTTCGATCGCATTGTCGACAACGTTGACGAGCGCCTCCTTGAAGCGCTGTGGGTCGACCTCGGCCGTCGCTTCTCCTTCGGCCACCAAGACGACGCCGCGCTTCTCTGCGCGCGCATCCAAGAGCGCACGCACGTCGTCCACGATGGACCCAATCGACGAGGCCACGGGCTCGACGACATCGAGCGGACGCGAGAACGCGAGGTAGTCGCGAACGACATGCTCAATGCGCGTCACCTCGCCGCCGATCACACCAAGCCGCTCCATCGTCTTTGCATCGTGATTGCCGCGCTGGAGAAGCTGCACAAGGCCTCCGATCGCCGAGAGTGGGTTCTTGATCTCATGCGCGACTTTCGCGCCCACAGACTCAAGCGAGTGTGCACGTGCGTCGTGTAGAGCGAGGGCCTCATCGCGCATGCGCGAGGCCATCACCGCAGCGTTTGCGTAGACATCGGTGAGGGCAACGAGGTTGGTCACGCTGACCCATGCGGCGAAGATGAACGAGAAGGTCATCGCGATCGCAAAGGGCACGCGAGAGAGCATCGGCCCCGAGAGCGATTCGGGAAGCAGTGCGAGCACAAGCATCAGAACGACGAGCTCACCAAAGAGCCAATACGTCGCGGGACGCCTTCCAAATGCAGCGGCCGGGATGACGACGGCTGCGATCGTGGCGGGAAGAAACGGGCTCGTGAGCCCTCCGGTGACACCGCCAATCACGCCCGAGATCGCCATGCCGAAGGCCGTGCTGATTGCGATGCGAATGTCGGCGCCGGGCTCGGGTGAGATGCGCTTTCGCTCGATGAGATCGATGACGAGCGTGATGACGCAGAGGCCAAACACCGCGCCGATGCGCATCGGCTCATAGGCCGCGAAGAGCAGGATCAGCAGCATCACGCTCTTGTGTGCACCGAGGATCCACGGCTTCTTCTGCACCCAGCCCGCACCGAACTCGACAAGCAAGGTCTCAAGGGCACTCGCATAGCGCGCGGACTGTTCGTTCGAGGCATGCGCGTGCGGAGTGGGTTGCGTCACAAGCGCTACCGTAGCGAAAAGCGGGCCGTTACGTTTCGTTGCAAAGGCGGAGATCGCGTGTCGGAAAGCCATGCGAGGGCGCCTGTCGCTTTTCCGACATGTCGGATTTCCGTACAGCCAGGGTGGCCTTGATCGCATACAAAACATGCGTTTTCGTCGTTCGCACGACGGCACGCGGGCTGCTTTGGGCGGTGCATGTCTCGCCCTTCGAAGTGCACTTCGATCTCCGCACTCGTGCTCGCTCTCTCCTCCGTGCCTGCATGGGCCTCTGCCCAACAGGTGGATGAAGTCGTTGGTGTTGCGGGCGGGCTTCGCGCTGCGGACGTGGTCGATGCGGTGCTGAGCACGAGCTTTGAGCGCCGTGCGCGCTTGGCCGAGGTGGAGGCTGCACGTGCCGAGATCGATCGCGCGAACCTGCTCTTTGTGCCGCGCGTTGGCCTGAGCGCGAGCTACACGCGCCTCTCGCCGATCGATGCGCCGGTGCTCGGTGTGCTCGCTGCGCCCGCCACACAAGCGCCAGGCGTGATCGCGCCGGGCACGCCGCTCGTGGGCGTCGCGCTCTCGTTCCCCGTCATCCTCGATCAGACGGCCTTTCGTGCGCAGCTCGCGGTGCCCGTCACCGACTATTTCCTCCGCGTACTTCCGGCGCGTGATGCGAGTGAGCACGGCACGCGTGCAGCCGAGGCGATGGTCGAGGTGAGTGAGTCGCGACTTCGCCTGGAGGCCGTGACGCTCTACTGGAGTTGGGTGCGCGCAGAGCTGGGCATCGATGTCGCGCGTCGCGCGGAGGCCCAGGCGCGCGCCCATGTGGAAGACGCGCAGCGCTTGCTCGATGCGGGCCTTGTGACGCGCAGTGATGTCGCACGTGCCGAGGCGCAGCGTGCGCAGATGGAAGAGCTCGTGCTGACGACGGAGCACGCACGCGATGCGGCGCGCGATCGCATGCGCACGATCATGCACGTCGACGCATTGCCGACCTCGATCGGGGAGTCGCTCGGTGATCTCGATGTGAGCGCGGCCGATCTCGAAGCTGCCGTGACGCGTGCACACGATGAACGCGCCGAGATGACAGCGATTCGCGAGCAACTCGCGGCTCTCGGTGCGCAGCGCACGCTTCAGGATGCGGCGCTCTATCCGCGTGTGGATGTCGTCGGTGAGGCCCTGCTTGCAAACCCGAACGCGCGCTATGTGCCGCAGACCGAGCGCTTTGATTTCACCTGGGCCGTGGGCGCACAAGCCAGCTGGCAGCTCACGGACATGCTCAATGTGGCGCCTCAGCAGGCCGCGCTCGATGCGCGCATCGCCTCCCTCGAGGCCCAGCGTGAGACTGCACGCGAGGGCATTCGCGCCGAGGTCGTCGATGCGCATCGTGCCCTGCGTGATGCGGCCTCGATGATCACCTCGCGTCAGGCGCAGCTCGTCTCGGCGGAGGAGACACTCGCACTCGCCGAGAACGTCTACCGCGAGGGCCGCGGCACAAGCCTCGTCGTCATCGATGCGCAGACGCTCGTCGCACGCACCCGCCTCGACCTCCTCAACGCGCGCATCGACGCCCGCATCGCACAAGCCCGCTTCCAACGCGCAACCGAGAGTCAGTGACTCCAACGTATCGTTATATGACCAAATTCATATCCATTTCACCCCTCGCCCTTCTGCTCACCCTTCCCGGCTGCTCGGCCACGGAGGCCACCGCACAGGAGACGCCGGCCATTCCGGTGCTCTCGGTCTCAGTCTCGCCTGTGGATCGCACGCCCATCCGTGAGTCACTCACCTTGCCCGGCCTTGTCTTTCCGCGTGAGACCTATGAGCTTGGCTTCCCGATGGGCGGCGTCGTGACGCAGGTCTTGGTGCGTGAGGGGCAGCATGTGGAGCGCGGGCAGATCCTTGCGCGGCTCGATGCCTCGGCGGTGAGTGCGCAGCGCGATCAAGCGGCGAGCGGCCTTCAGCGTGCAGAGCGCGACCTCCATCGTGCGGAGTCTCTTTCGGCATCGGGCTCACTCCCCAGTGCAACCTTGGATGACGCGCGCACGGGCGCGGATGTGGCACGCGCGAGTGTGACGGCCGCAGGCTTTGCGGTGCGCTACTCGGTGCTGCGCGCGCCTGCCGCGGGTGTGGTGGATCTGCGCTTCACCGATGCGGGTGAGGTGACGGGGCCAGGCGCACCGATCGTGCGCGTGGTGAGCGAGCACGAAGGCTGGGCGCTTCGCGTGGCCGTGCCGGATCGCTTTCTCGGTGCACTGCATGAGGGCGATGCCGCCACCCTCGCGCTCGATGCCGGTGAGGGCTCGATCGAGGGCCGCATCGTCGAGCTCGCGCGGATTCCTACGCCTGGCATGGGCACCTTTGATGTCGACATCACCTTCACCACGCCAGGTCTTGAGATGCGCACGGGCTTGGTGGGTCGCGCGCAGATCGCGATTGGAGAGGCGCGCACCGCGAGCATCCCAACGAGCGCGATCGTCGATGGCCACGATCGCAGCGCGTTTGTCTTCATCGTCGAAGACGGCGTCGCGCACAGAAGGCCCGTCGAGCTCGCCTTCTTCGCGAGCGATGCGGTCGTCATTGCGAGCGGACTCGATGGCATTGAGGGTGTGGTCTCGCGCGGCGCCGACAGGCTCAGCGATGGCGATCACGTGATCGTCTCTGCGCTCGCCGAGGCCCCGACGGTAGGTGCCCAGTGATCACCGAATTCGCCGTCAAACGATGGCAATTCACGCTTGTCGTCTTTGGCCTCTTGGCTGCGCTTGGGGTGACTTCGTTTGCCGCCATCCCCAAGAGTGAAGACCCAACCTTCCCGCTTCCGATCTTCGTCGTGGTGGCCGTGCTTCCCGGTGCCTCGCCCACCGACATGGAGCAGCTCGTGGTCGACCCGATCGAGACGCGCATCCAGGCGCTCGATGACATCGCGAACATTCAGACGGAGGTGCGCGACCAGCTCGCCGTCATCAAGATCGAGTTCGAGGCGGGCGTGGATGTGCCGCGCAAAGAGGATGAGGTGCGCCGTGAGATCGGCGCTGCGCGCCCAGCCCTGCCCGCAGAGCTGATGCGTCTCGATGTGCTCGATGCGAATGCCGCGAACGTCAACATCGTGGAGCTTGGTCTTGTCTCGGAGCACGCGAGCTTTGCCGAGCTCGATCGCCTCGGACGTGATCTCGAAGAACGCATTGAGGCGCTGCCCGGTGTCGGCGAAGCGTCTGTGGAAGGTGTGCCGCCACAAGAGGTGCTCATCGCGCTCGACATCCCGCGCATGCGCGCGATTGGTGTGGGCCCGGGTGAGGTGATCGACGCCGTCGGTGCCGATGCGCGCAACATTCCGGCGGGCTCACTCGAGAGTGGCGGACGTCGATTTACCGTTGAAACGAGTGGCGATTACGCATCCGTCGAGGCCATCCGCGACACCGTCGTGCGTGCCAACAACGGGCGCGTGGTGCGCGTTCGGGATGTCGCCGAGGTGACGGAGGGCGATGGCGAGGTCATCCACATCACGCGTGTGCAGGGGCAGCGCGGCATCGTCATCGTGGCCAATCAGCGCGAGGGCCAGAACATCCTCACCGTGCGTGCTGCGATCGCCAGCGTGGTGAGCGAGTTCGAGGGCACGTTGCCATCGGGCATCACACTTGTGCGCACCTTCGATCAGGCTGAGAACGTCGAGCATCGTTTGAGCGGCTTTGCACGCGACTTCGGTCTCGCGATCTTGCTCGTGCTGATCACGCTCTTGCCGCTCGGAGTGCGCGCCTCGCTCGTCGTGATGATCTCCATCCCGCTCTCAATCGCGATGGGCCTGACGCTGCTCTTTGGTGCGGGCTACGGCATCAACCAGCTCTCGATCGTTGGCTTTGTGATCGCGCTCGGCCTGCTCGTGGATGACTCGGTCGTCGTCATCGAGAACATCGCGCGCTTCTTGCGCATGGGAAAGAAGCCGAGGGAGGCCGCCGTGATGGCGACCAAGCAGATCACCTTCTCGGTGCTCGGCTGCACTGCGACGCTCATCCTCGCGTTTGTGCCGCTGCTCGCATTGCCTGGTACCGCAGGCGAATTCGTACGCAGCCTGCCGCTCGCGGTGGTGCTCACGGTCGCCTCCTCGTTGCTCGTCTCGCTCACGATTGTTCCCTTCCTCGCGAGCCTCTTGCTCAAGCCCGAGGACGAGCACGGCAACCTCGTCTTTCGCACGATGATGCGCGTCATCGAGGGTAGCTATCGCCCAGTGCTCGCCGTCGCGATCAAGCGCCCCTGGCTCACGCTTCTGATCGCCTCCGCGCTCTTCGCAGGCAGCCTCGCGCTTGTGCCCATCATCGGCTTCAGCCTCTTTCCGAAGGCCGGCACGCCGCAGTTTTTGATCCGTGTCGAGACGGCGGAGGGCACGAGCTTGGAGGAGACCGATCGCGCCGTGCGCTTTGTCGAGGACGTGCTTGGGAGGCACGAGGAGATCGCCTGGAACGTGGCCAACGTAGGCCGCGGCAATCCGCAGATTTTCTACAACGTCCCCGCACAAAATGAGCGCTCCAACCTGGGCGAGGTCTACGCCGCGCTTGCGCACTTCGACCCTGCCACCTCACCCGCCCTGCTCGACACCATTCGCACGGAGCTCGATGGCTTTCCGGGTGCACACATCCGCCTGATCGAGTTCGAGAATGGTCCGCCACTCGAGGCGCCCGTTGCGATTCGTCTCATCGGAAGCGACATCGGTGCACTCACCGAAGAGGCCGCGCAGATCGAGGCGTTGATGAAGCGAACACCAGGTCTTCGCGACGTCTCAAACCCCGCGCGTGATCGCCGCACGGATTTGCGCGTGAACGTTGATGAGACGCGCGCAGCAGCCCTCGGTGTGCGCTTGCCCGATGTGGACAGGGTCGTGCGCCTCGCGCTCGGCGGCATCTCGGTGGGCCGCTTTCGCGATGCGAATTCCGATGTGGCGGAAGACATTCGCGTTGTGGTCGCGCGTGATGGGGAGGCCGCTTTGCAGGGCGCGGCTCGCGCAAACCTTGAGATCTTTCAGTCGCTCATCGTGCCGACAACGGCCGGTGGTGCGGTGCCCCTGAGTGCGATTGCAACGCTCACCTTCGTGCCCTCGCAGACGACGATTCGTCACTACAACGGCGACCGTGCTGCGACCGTGAGCGCGTTCACCGAGACGGGCTTCAATACCAACCGCGTGACCGAGAGCCTGCTCGCAGAGCTCGCGCAGCTTCCTCCCACCGCGGGCGTGCGTCGTGTGATCGCGGGCGAGGTGGAGAGCCGTCAGCGCACCTTCGGAGGCCTGGGCTCGGCCATCTTGGTTGCGATGTTCGGCATCCTCGCCGTGCTCGTGCTCGAGTTCCGCACCTTCAAGGGCACCATCATCGTCGCCTCGGTGATTCCGCTCGGTGTGATCGGCGGCATGTGCGCGCTCTACCTCACAGGCAACACACTCTCGTTCACCGCCATGATCGGCTTCATCGCGCTCATGGGCATCGAGGTGAAGAACTCGATCTTGCTCGTCGACTTCACCAATCACCTTCGCGAGGAAGAGCACCTCAGCGTGGATGAAGCCGTTCAAAAAGCAGGCGAGATTCGCTTCGTGCCGATCTTGCTCACAACGCTCACCGCGATCGGTGGACTCATCCCACTCGCGCTTGAGAACTCACCGCTCTACTCACCGCTGGCCTGGGTCATCCTCGGCGGCCTTGTGAGCTCCACGCTCCTTGCGCGCATCGTGACGCCCATCATGTACAAGCTGCTTCCTCCGCCGCTCGAGCGCGAAGAGACCAGCGCGAGCGAGGCGCCTGCCGTCACGGGTGGACACGCGCCCGCTGAGTGACGCTCAGGGCCTGCAGTAGGTGCGACGCGGCCCAGCCTCGGCTTGGATGCGCGTCGCCAACGCCATCGTCGCGGGCTCGGCAGTGTAGGTGTACGCGGGCGTGAAGACCGTGCCGCGCGACGCGATGGCGGCATCGTTCAAGAGAAGGTCGCCGACGCTGCGCACGTTGCCGGGCGACGCCTCAGAGGCCCAGTTGTTCGAGATGGCCTCCTTCGAGACGTTGTAGTCGGAGTCGCCGCATGGCGCTGGGTCGTCGCAGGGGCTGAAGATGCTCCCGCATGTGCGGCCGGGGCGCGCCTCGAAGATGTTGGCCTCGCTGTACATCTGCGCGTTGACGATGCTCGCTGCGCCGAACTCCCACCAGTGCCGTTGGTAGTTGTTGTAGAGGTGCACGCGACCCCAGGAGAGCTGCGGCGAGCGACGCGAGAGCTGGTTGAAGTAGTTGTGGTGCATGGTGATTTCCATCTCGCGGCCTTCAAGCGCCGTGGCGCTCGCCATGCTGAAGAGGAAGCCCTTGCTGTGATCGTGGAAGGACGACCAGGAGATCGTGATGCGGCTTCCACCACGCACATCGATGAGCCCATCACCACCCTCAAAGAGCTCAACGTGATGGAACCAAATGTCACGCGTCTCGTAGCCTCCGGGCGTGCTCGCACCTGTTCCGGAGATCGACACGATGTCGGCGTCCTGCGTGCATCGCGTGCCGTGTGAGTTCGTCATCATCACGTCGGTGAAGATCACGTTGCGCGTCCCTGCACGCATCACAAAGCCGCCATCCATCAGGATGTCGCGACCGCGACCGTCGACCGTCTTGTTCGATCGCACGCGCACATCGGCGGTGCCCATGTCGATGGTGGCGCGGGCCGTCATGCCGATGTCGAAGACGATCCAATAATCTTCTGTGCTCTCAAGGGCTGCACGAAGGCTGCCTGCGCCCGACGCGCGCGTGTTGGTCACGTGATAGACGTTGCGCGGATTGCCACCTGTGGTGAAGCGCCCGAAGCCAACGAGCTCACCGCGCAGTGCAGCCGGGTCGTAGGGAAGCCCCGTGCAGTCGAGTGTGCCTGTGGGCACGCATGCACCGCTCGCGCAGCGCTCCGACGCCCCACAGGTGCCGCAGCTCCCGCCGCAACCATCCGAACCACAGACGGCCGTGCCGCAGCTTGGTGTGCACGCGCCCGCGCGACCGCAGAGGCAGTAGTCCGAAGCGTGTCCGCTTGGCGTGCTGCACGAGAGCGCGGGCCTCGCCATGTCGGCCGTGCACATCGGTGCGTCCTCGTACGTCTCCAAGCAGACAAGGCCTGCGGCGGCGCATACGGCGGCACATCCGGCGCTGTCAGTGAAGACGGCAGCGCATGTGGTCGGGGTCGCGCTGCAGAGCGTCCAGCGAGCGCCAATGGCCGAGCAATCGACCGCCGTGCTCATCGCGGCATCCACGAGCTCGCCCGTATCTGGCGCGCTTGGCTCTGGTGCATCCAGGCCCGGTGCATCCAGACCTGCCGCGTCGAGCACCTCGTTCGCGCGGGCATCCAAGCCGTGGTTTGCATCCGCGGTCGAGCGGGGCGTCCCCGCATCGCAACCCAGGGAGACTGCACACGCACAGAGAACGAGCCCTGCCGAAACGCGTTGATTCACAAGGCCTCCATCCGCGAAATCTCAACCCGCAACGAGTGCATCGACGCGCCCACGCGTGAGCGACGCATCACCGAAATCATCCATCGGTGAGCCATCGTCTTTGGTGCAGCCCACGGCACTTCCGATCGTGTTCAAGATGACGTTGGTCGTCCTGCCGC